>DAIPXW010000168.1:0-5441 GCA_036783075.1 Candidatus Dormiibacterota bacterium
GCAGGCTTGGCGTGCGGCCCGGCGATCGAGTGGGCATCTTCATGCCGATGTGTCCCGAGGTCGCGATCTCGGTCCTCGCCACCGCGAAGATCGGTGCGGTCATCATCCCGCTGTTCTCCGGGTACGGCCCCGAGGCCATCGCCACGCGCCTGCGCGACGGCGAGGCGAAGGTGCTCATCTGCGCCGACGGCTTCTACCGCCGCGGCCAGGTCGTGCCCATGAAGGAGACCGCCGACAAGGCACTGGTGTCCTGCCCGAGCGTGACCCGGGTCATCATGCACCGCCGCGTCGTGCGCGAGGTGCCGTGGACGCACGGACGGGACCACGTTTGGGAGGTGCTGCTCGAGGACGAGCCCGACCGCGCGCCCACGCACGAGCTGGATCCCGAGGACCCGCTGATGATCATCTACACGTCGGGCACGACGGGGAAGCCCAAAGGCACGCTGCACGTGCACGGCGGCTTCCCGGTCAAGACGGCGCAGGACATGGCGCATGGCTTCGACGTCGGCCATGACGACATCGTCTTCTGGTACACCGACATCGGCTGGATGATGGGTCCCTGGCTCATCTTCGGCTCACTGGTCCTGGGCGCCACGATGGTCCTTTACGAGGGCACGCCGGACTACCCCGCCGCCGACCGGCTGTGGCGGATGGTCGTAGACCACAGGGTCACGGTGCTCGGCGTCTCCCCCACCCTCGTGCGCGGGTTGATGACCCATGGCGCCGAGGTGCCCGCGCACCACGACCTGTCCAGCCTGCGCATCCTCGGCGGTACCGGCGAGCCCTGGAACCCGGAGCCGTTTCACTGGTTCTTCGAGCACGTCGGCGGCGGCCGCATCCCCGTCATCAACTACACGGGCGGCACCGAGATCTCGGGCGGCATCCTGTGCGGAAACGTCATCACGCGCCTGCGGCCATGCTCTTTTGCCGGCCCGGTTCCCGGCATCGCCGCCGTCGTGCTCGACGCGGACGGCAACGCGGTGAAAGGCGAGGTCGGCGAGCTCGCGATCCTCAACCCGTGGCCCGGCATGACGAGGGGTTTCTGGGGAGACCGCGAGCGCTATCTCGAAACCTACTGGAGCCGCGTGGAGGGTGTCTGGGTCCATGGGGACTGGGCGTACGAGGATCCCGACGACCACCTCTGGTACGTGCTCGGCCGTTCGGACGACACGATCAAGGTGGCGGGCAAGCGACTCGGTCCGGCCGAGGTCGAATCGGTGCTGGTCGGGCATCCTGCAGTCGCGGAGGCGGCCGCGATCGGCGTGCCGGACGAGCTGAAAGGCGAGGTGCTCGTCTGCTTTGTCATCCTCCGGCCCAACCGCAAGCCGAGCGAGGAGCTCGCCACCGAGCTCGAGGACCTGGTCGCGGCCGCACTCGGCAAGCCGTTGCGGCCAAAGGTCGTCCACTTCGTCAGCGACCTGCCGCGAACGCGAAACGCCAAGATCCTCCGCCGCGTGGTGAAGTCCGTCTACACGGGCAAGGATCCCGGCGACCTGTCGTCGCTCGAGAACCCCAGCGCTCTCGCCGCGATCGGCGCGACCCGCGCCTGATCGGGCCGGCCTAGAAGCTGAGGACCCTGTCCGCCTCCATCGTCAGCCGCACGAGGTCGGGCGGAGCGATGTACGTGGCATTTGGCGTCAGCATCGACTGCAAGACCCCACGGGCCTCAGCACAGCCTTTTCAAACGTAGAGGTGCACGTGCTGCTCGAGGCACTTGTCGAGCAGGTCGCGCAACGGCGGGATACCGAGGCCGAGCACGTTGGCGATGACGTCAGGCTTCACGAGCTCCGCCGCGTCTCCGGCCAGGACTATCGCAACGTCCACTCCTGCGGGCCTGGCCCCATTCACCGCGATGTGGAACGGGACGCTGGCACGCGTGGGGTCCTGGGGCCCGGCGGCGGTGACGATCAGAAGGCCTGGCACAGCAACCAGTATGCGCAGTAGTCGAAGATCGCCGCATGAGGCTCACCCGCAAGGACTGGGTGCGGCTGCTCCTGCTGTGGCTCGGGGGCATCGACCTGCGTCTGACCATGCTCGCCGTGCCCCCGCTCATACCGCTGATCCACCGCGAGCTGCACCTCGACGAGAAGGCCGTCGGGGCGCTCGTCTCGCTTCCGGTGCTCCTGCTCGCCGTCGCCGCCGTGCCGGGGTCCCTATTGATCGCCAGGCTCGGCGTGAGGGGCGCGCTCCTGGCCGGGCTCGGCTTCGTCGCCGTCTTCGGAGCGCTGCGCGGGTTCGGACCGAGCACGCCCGTGCTGTTCTCTGCGACGTTCTTGATGGGCGTCGGCGTCGCCGTGAGCCAGCCGGCGTTTCCCTCCATCGTCCGCGAGTGGTTCCCGCGACGCATCGCCATCGCGACCGCCGTCTACAGCAACGGGATCCTGATCGGCGAGACGATGCCGACCGCGCTCACCACGCCGGTTGGCGTGCTGCCTCTCGCCCACGGCGACTGGCGGTGGGCGATCGCCATGTGGTCGGTGCTCGTGGCCGCGACCGCGATCGCGATCACGCTCGCAGCGCCCGCCCGAGGCCCGCGGCCGGCGGTGCCCTCGCGATGGTGGCCGAGCTGGGGCGAAAGCCAGGCCGTTCGCATCGGCCTGGTGATGGGCATGGCGTCGGCCGTCTATTTCGGCACCAACGCATACATCCCCGACTTCCTCGACCAGAGCGGCCGCCACAACCTGATCGTCCCGACGCTTGTCGTGCTGAACGGATCGCAGCTGCTCACCGGGCCGGCGGTCGCGATCTGGGAGCGCCTGCTCACCGGGCGCATCGGGTTCATCGGCTCCAGCGTGCTGATGGCGGTGGCGCAAGTCGGCATCATCGTCACGCCGGGACCGGGCATCATCCTGTGGGCGTTTGTGCTCGGCTTCGCCGCGGCGCTCGCGTTCATCGTGGTGCTGACGCTCCCGCCACGGCTGGCCGCAGCCGGCGACGTCCACCGGATGAGCGCCGCCATTTTCACGATCCAGTACAGCGCGGCCTTCGTAGTTCCGCTGGTCGCCGGAGCGCTCTGGGATGCGAGCGGGGTGGCCGTTCTCGCCTTCGTGCCGGGGATCGCGGCCGCCGCCTCGATGTCCTGGCTGGCGCTCCCGCTGAGGATTCCCTCCGCCGAGCGGCGCCCGGCCGGCTGACGCTCTTGTTCGAGTGGGTTACGGCTGCCCCGCGGTCAGCTCGGCGGTGGTCGCGGCGATCCGGGCCGTCCTCGGCGTGACCATCCACTTGCGCTGCTGCATCGCCTCGTTGACCTGGGCCACGACGGCGATCAGGTTCTTGAAGGCGGTGTAGAACAGGCTGCTCATCACGAGGTAGTAGATGAACCAGCCGCCGTGCCGGCGGATGTCGCGGTGGGCCAGGCGCCAGGCCAGGACGGTCTGGGCGGGACCGGTTCCAAGAGTGAAGATCGTGGTGAGGACGAAGATCGGCACGAGCCAGTCGATCCGGTTCAGACCCCCGAACTTGATCGTCCAGAAGATGATGATCGGGATCATCTGGTTGGCGATCCATGGGTAAAGCTCACGCCATGTGAGGAGATGAACCAGCCCGAGCTTTTGCCTGAGCGTGACTTTCGGCGACGCCAGCCCGAGCAGGAGATAGCGGTACGACACCTGGAACCAGCCTTGCGCCCATCTCATCCGCTGGTTCCACAAGGCATGCAGCGTCACGGGCGCGAGCTCCCTCGAGACGACAAACGGATCGGACGCGATCCGGCGGCCGTCGAGCAGCGCCCTTATCGACGAGTCGATGTCCTCGGTGAGCATGTACGCGTGCATGCGAGTCTCGTGGAGGAGCCGTGCCTTCCAGTACCCGTTCGAACCCCCGAAGATCCCGAAGTGATGCAGCCTGGCGCGACCGGGATGGCTGACGGCGTAGATCGCCTCGAACTCCACCGCCACGAGCCGCGACACCCACGTCTCGTCCCCGTTGCGAACCATGCAGTGTCCCTGGACGACGTCATATCCCGAAGCCAGCCAGCGCCAAGCCCTGTGAAAGCAATGCGGGTCGGGGTGGTGATCGGCGTCGAATATGCCGATGAACTCGCCGGTGGACTCGGACAGGGCAGCGTTCACGTTCTGGGCCTTCGACTCGCTGCCCTCGACGCGGATAGACCGGAACCTATGCGTCCTCGTGCTCGGAGGCCACGCACGCCCCTTCGCACCGCGTGCGCAGCCGGGCGAGCTCGTGCATGCCGACATAGGCGAGCACCCCCCCCGTTTCGTCTTCCTGGCGCGCGAGACCTCACGCTCGAGCTCCTCCGCAAAGCTTGCCTCTGACAGGACGCCAGTCGGCCGGTCGCGGGTCAGAGTCGACGCGGGCACCGACGGGCGTTCGATTTTCGCGCGCACGCGAGCCATCAGCTCTCGAAGCGCGAACGGCTTGATCAGGTAGTCGTCCGCGCCGAGGCCAATGCCGGCGACCACGTCCTCCGTGTCGCCGCGACCCGTGAGCAGGATCACCCGCAGCGCCTTGGTCGACGCCTGTGAGCGGATGCGTTTGAGGAGCTCGAACCCATCCATGTGCGGCATGTTCACGTCGCTTATCACGAGGTACGGAAGCGCCTCTCGAAGCCTGACCAGCGCTTCCTCGCCGTTCGCCGCGAAGACGACGTCGCATCCGGCGGAGGTCAGGGCGCGGCCGACGACCTTGCGGTTCGCCGCCTCGTCCTCGACGACGAGGATCGAAGCCTCGATGCGAATCCATGACCGGCTGAGCGGGAGCCCTGACCTTCTGGGGGGCGCGCTTGGCTGCTTTCATGCCGACCGAGGCCTCAACGCGATCGACGACCGGGCGGGCGGAAGCGCTGGTCGTCTTGGGGGCGCGCTTGGCTGCTTTCATGCGGGTGGGGAATTTGAGTACGGCCGGGGGACCCATTGCAGAGGCTCTCCGAATTGACTGCTTTGAAGCCCTTGCCCGACCCGCGGTTGCGTCGATGCCTGCGGCCACGCCACGCGCGGTGGCGCGAGGGTCGCTCACGCACACCTCGCCGATTGAAATGAGTAATGCGTATTGATGTTGCCGCCCGAAACGACGCAGCAGACCCGTCCGGTGCCGGCGGCGCCACGGCTCAGGCCGCGGGCAACCACTTGGCGCGCCGAACTATGAGAGATAGGCCGCCAGCCAGGAGTACAGCTGCAGCCCAGCCGAATATGGCCCAGAGACCCAGCGCGTTTTCGGCCTGCTCGGTGCCGATCAGCGAACGACCTGCCACCACGTAGCCTCCGTGGAAAGAATCGACGACGATCGCGCTGCGGACACCGGGAGCGGGCTGCCAGCTGATCATGTCCTCGCCATGGTCGCGCACGTAATCGAACACACCCGACGGCGGACTCACGGCGCTGCCCTCGAGCTGAGCCGAGGACGCGAGCAATGCCCCATTGGAATCGACCACGATCAGATAGGTGTCCGACGAGCTCGCGATGTCAATTGGGGCGCCGTTCACG
>DAIPXW010000169.1:0-5433 GCA_036783075.1 Candidatus Dormiibacterota bacterium
CCCCGCCCCTGGCTGCGCCCCCCGCCCCCGCCGTGCACCACTCAGAGGACGACTCCTCGGGAGGTCACGATGATTGAAGCCAGACAGGCATCGCGGAACCGGCGGAGCGACCTCCTCGCGCGCCGCCTCACCGCGGTCGCCGGCGCCGCAGCGTTTGGGCTCGCCGGGGTGCTCGTCGGCCTCGCCGCGGGGGCCTCAAAGGGCACCGCGGCCGCTTCGGTGGGCTCACCGCTTCCGAACGCCGACCAGACGCTGGCGAAGGCCGTCGGCGACTACGAGGCGGCGGTCGCCGCGCGAAACGCACAGTCCGCCGCGGCTGCGCAGTCGCATCTGACGTCGGCTGCGGCGCCGGCCCGTGCCAAGGCTGCCGCGCGGCCGCCCGCGGTGGTTTCGGGGGGCTCGTGACACCAAGCCCGCTCTGGTACGCCACGCGTGGGGCAGGAGCGGTGAGCCTGCTGCTGCTGACCGCGGTGGTGGTGCTCGGGATCGCGACGATGACCCGTCGGGAAAGCGGGCCCTGGCCTCGTTTCCTCAGCTTCAGGATGCACGGCAACATCACCTGGCTCGCGCTGGTGTTCCTGTTTTTCCACGTCGTCACGGCGGTGGTCGACCCGTTCGCTCACCTGGGTTGGCGCGACGCGGTGATCCCGTTCGCGTCCCGCTACCGGCCGCTGTGGATGGGCCTGGGGGTGGTGTCGGCGGAGCTGGTGGCGGCCCTCGTCGTCACGAGCGTCCTGCGATCACACCTCAAGTACCGCAACTGGCGTGCGGTCCACTGGCTTGCGTATGCGTGCTGGCCGCTTGCGGTGCTGCACTCATCAGGAACCGGTACCGACGCGCGGGCCGGGTGGTTCCTCGCGCTCGACGCGCTTTGTGTCGGCGCCGTCTTCGCGGCTCTTGTCGGCTGGCGGCTCGCCTATGGCTGGCCACGGGCGGCGCCATTTCGGGTCACGGTGGCACTGGCATCGGGACTCAGCGTGGTCGCTCTGGCCCTGTGGATGGCCAATGGACCCTTGGCGGCGGGCTGGGCGCGAGCGGCGGGAACACCGACCTACCTGCTGCACTCGAACGCCGCGGTGCAATCCCCTGTCCCGGCCCCGGGATCGGCAAGGAACCTGGAAGGCTGAGGCCGGCAACTCTGATTTACCTCCTCGAGTCTCCTTTCAGTCCCAGCGGAAGACGCGTCCTGCCGCGATCAGAAGGGCAATCGCCCATGCGAGCAACCAGACCAGGTCCAGCTCGATTCCGCCGAGGGAGGCGCCCTGTCCCAGCTGCTGCATCCCGTCGGTGACGTAGGACACCGGCAGGTACCTGGTTATGGCGGCGATGCCGGGCGGGAGTGACGCGGAAAGCAGCGCGATGAAGATCATCGGAAAGGCAACGCTCTGAGCGACCGCGGTCGCGCGCTGTGGGTCTTTGATCCAGCCACTGATCGCCAGACCCATGCCTAGGAAGACGAGGTAAGCCGCCACCACGAGCAAGAACAGAGAAATCAGGTCGAGGTGAACGTCGAAGAGCAAACCGGCAGTGATCAGAATCGCCGCCGTCTGGAACACGCCGAGGGCGAAGGACGACGTGGCATGCGCCAGCACGAATATCGAAGGGC
Source organism: Candidatus Dormiibacterota bacterium (assembly GCA_036783075.1). Classification (GTDB taxonomy): domain Bacteria; phylum Chloroflexota; class Dormibacteria; order Dormibacterales; family Dormibacteraceae; genus Palsa-870. The sequence goes on from DAIPXW010000169.1 coordinate 1,607, forward strand.
TGACGCCGGTTGCCTTGAGGCGGCGCAGCACGCCGGTCGACTTGTAGTTGGAGAACGCCCCGGCCGCGACCATCAGCCCGCTGCCGATGATGTTGAAGGCAACGATGCCGGGCAGCAGGAAGTCGATCGGTCCGGCAGACCTGCTGCGCAAGGCGGCGGGCGAAATCGAGATGCTCGGCACCTCATTCAGGACGCTTTCGTCGTAACCGTCGACCGTGGCCTTGAGCAATGGGAGACTGGACTCGCCTGCCGTACCGGCACGGTAAGTGACGTCAAGACGGACCTGCACCGGCCCGCCCGACGCGGTTAGCCGGCCGAATTCGGACGGGATCACGATCTCGAGGTCGGCCTTGCCCTGGCTGAGCTGCGCCTGCGCGGCCGCCTGCGACACCTCGCTGACGTCGAAGTTCGGAACGGAGCGCAGGTCATGGATCAGAACGGCGGCCGCTCCGTTGGAAGCATCGACCACCAACAGCCTGGTGTGGGGTCCGGGGCCATCGAAGACGACCTTGAACAGGACCAGCAGCACGATCAGCGCCAGGAAAAGAGAGGACGACGCGACCGGGTTGCGCACGTACATCTTGAAGTTGGACGTGGTCAGCGAGACATAGGCGCGGATCCTGCTGTTCATGTCATTCCTCTCTCAGCTGCTTGCCCGTGATGTGGAGGTAGACGTCCTCCAGATCCGCCGGCCACACGACCACGTCTTTGTGGAAGCCGGTCTTCAACAGCTCTTGCACCAGGACCATGGGAGCGTCCAACGCCAGGATCTTTCCGGCGTCGAGGATCGCCACCCGATCGCACAGCTGCTGGGCTTCTTCCATGTAGTGGGTGGTGAGCACGACGGAACGCCCTTCTCGACGAAGCAGATCGATCAGCTCCCAGAGGTTGCGGCGAGCCTGTGGATCAAGGCCGGTGGTGGGCTCGTCGAGGAAGAGCAGCGGTGGATCGTTCACGAGCGCCACGGCGACGGCAAAACGCTGCTGCTGGCCTCCGGACAGCGTCTTGACCTGGCGCCGCGCGAGCTCTTGCAAACCGACTCGGGTCAGCAGCTTGTCGGTCTGACGCTCCTTGCCGTAAAGGTCCGCGAACAGGCGCAGCAGCTCCGTAAGCGACAGTCGCTCGAAGAACGCGCTCTTCTGCAGCGCGATGCCGATTGAACCGCGGACGCGCTCGGCGTTTCGAGCGACGTCGACTCCATCGACGGTGACGGTGCCGCGGTCGATCGGGAGCATGCCCTCGACCATCTCGAGGATGGTGGTCTTACCCGCGCCGTTGGGTCCCAGCAAACCGAAGACCTCGCCTCGCCTCACCTCGAAGCTGACCCCCCGCACGGCGTGGACGGAGCCGTATGACTTCTCGAGGTCGCGTGCGATGACCAGCGCCGGGCCTGTGGCCGGATCCGTCACCGCGCTGCTCTCGCGCGCGAGACATTCGTTTCGAGTTGAGCAGGCATCGGTCAGCTCCTCCTCAGGGCGATGACCAGCGCGACCAGATATGCGAGCCCGAACACACCGCCGAGCGGGGGCCAGATCGAGTGGTCGAGCGCGCCCCGCGCCACGTCGTAGAAGAAGCCGACGACGATGACGAGCGCCAGGACCTGGCCTGCAGCCGCCGCCGCGCGCGTGTGGGCGCTGGCGGCGCGCTCGTCCTCTGCGGGCGCGCCGAGGACCGCGATGGGGTCCCAGCGCTTGCCTGCCAGCAGGGCCAGGCCGAAGACAACCATGATCCCGGCCATCGCCAGCGCGAGCGGAAGCGCGACATGACCGACCAAGGCGACGCCGAAAATCACCGCAGCGAGAACAAAGGCGCCGCCGGCTCCGTTGATGAATGACCAGACCCTGTTCATGCGCGACCTCCATTGCTGTTCGACCTGGTGTCGAAGATTTGCTCGACCGGCAACTCGAAGTACCTCGCCAGCGCCAGCGCCAGCGGCAAAGACGGGGTGTAGCGTTCGGTCTCGATCGCGTTCACGGTCTGCCTGGACACGTTCATCGCCCGAGCCAGGTCGCCCTGCGACAGCTGTCGAGCGGATCTCAGCTCCCGAACCCGGTTCTGCACTGCAGTGTAAAGTTAGCTTGTCACCCTGCCTGATGTCAAGTCGGCTTTACAGGTCGGTTGTGGCTAGAGTGCGCCGGTGAGCAAACTGGCGGAAGTCCTCGAACTCATGGACAGGAGTTCACGTCGCTGGGATTCGCTGCGGATCGCGGGTCATGAGTGGCGACATCTCGAAACGTTCGACCGAGCCTGGCAGCGGCACGTGACCGAGCTGCGGAGAAGCCGAACGGTGTCGGTGGTATCGATGCGCTCGATGAAGGCGGGACATGCCACTCCGCCGGTAGAGAGTCGCGAGGAGTGGCGCCTCTGGCTCGCCAAGCCGGACAGGATCAGGGCCCATTTTCAAGTGGGCGAGGCGATGGTGACCGCCGTATTCATCGGCGACCACTGGTGGAGCTGGTCGCCCTACGGCTTCAAAGCGAATGACGGCACGCCGAATTCGCGCCACGGGGTTGGTCCCGGTGAAGCGCTGGTATATCCACAGAGTCATGTCGCGTTTCTACAGATGCGGGTCGACGGCCGGACAGACTTTCTCTCGCGGCCTGCATTCCTGGTCACCGCGCTCCCGCGCGCGGACGAGGCGCACGATTTCGATCTCGCATTCCACAAGCTGGGTACGGGCGCCGACGTCTACAAGCTGGTCGTCGATGCGCAGACCGGCATTCTGCTCAGAAGCGAAGCCCAGCTCGAGGGAAAGGCCTTTCGGGTCATCCAGGTCGACGAAATCGCTGTCAATGAGCACCTGGACGAAAGGCTCTTCGACCCGAACTTGCTCAGCGACGTGCCAATCGTCTAGGTAGGGCAGCCGGGCTGAAGCCGGTCGGCGTCAGGAGGGCGAATAGCATGGCAACCATGCAGCGACCAAGTGTGTTCCGGTCGGCATTGTTCGCACCGGTGTAGCGAACGGCGTGCGTTACTTGACAGGTGACGAGCGCTCCGATGAATGCTGCCGGCTGGTATCCAGACCCGGTCGGCCGGCACGACTTTCGTTTCTGGTCAGACTCCGGCTGGACTGACCACGTTTCTGATGTCGGAGGCCACAGCACAGACCCAATTGAGACGTGCAAACCCGAGCCGGTAACGATCCGGCCATCTCTCGCTGTCTTCTGGGCGCTGTTTCGCTCAGTTCCGGCGTGGCGGTGGGGACTTTCGCTGGTGCTGGTGGCGATCGTCATCCTGATGATGTTCATGGCCGGCGGATGGCTGATGGTCATCGCGCTAGGCGGCCTTGGCGTCCTGTGCGTCGTGCTGCTGCCGCTGCTTTATTTCAACGTGTTCTACATAAGTGCCGATGGGGACGGGATCGAGGTAAGAAACCAGATCGGGCACCGGCGACGAATTCCTCGCGAACGCATCGCTGCAGTCACGATTGGGAAAGCCTGGGCCGGTAGTTTCACAGCGTCCGACTTTGCGTTCATCGTCTCCCCCAAAGGTGAACGCCTTGGGCGCTTCTATCTACAGAATTGGAATCCAGAAGACTTCGGTCGAGTCGCCAACGCCCTCGGCCTTCATCTTTACGGTCGCCCTGGTCGAACGCTCGACCAATTCAATTCCGCCAAGGCGCTCGAGCAAGTCGCGCGCTTCTATGGCGGATCGTTGGCGGCGGGCGTGATCATCGGTTGCGCGCTGCCGGCGCTGCTCATTCTTGGGTTTGCGATAGCCGTTTTTATGGCTCGGGCAAGCGGCCACTGAGGCGACTTACTGGCTTCGCCCTCCCCCTCGACTTCGGTTGAGCGCTCGAGGAGAAGCCACACCCGGACGGGCTTCAG
>DAIPXW010000170.1:0-5411 GCA_036783075.1 Candidatus Dormiibacterota bacterium
CATCAACGCCAACGTGGGACGCGTCTACTACCGAGAGGCGTACCGCGACCCGGCGGGTCTTGACGTCCTGCGCCAGGGTGGTGTCGAGGTCATCCACTACAACCTCTGGCGCGACCTCTGGCGCTAGCTTGGCCGGCAAGCTAGAGCCGGGACTCGCGTTCCGGCGAGGCCGGAACCGCCTATAGCGCTCGATTCAGACGTCGGATACACCGGGTCCGATGCCAGCGGCCGGCCGGCTTCTGTCGCTCGCGCCCGCGCTCGCGCTAGGCACGTTGTTCGTGGCGCTGCGCATCCCCCTGCTAGCGGCCGGGCAGTTCGACTACGACGAGGGCGTCTACTGGGCCTCCCTGCGGGCGCTGGCGGCGGGCCATCCGATCTATACCTCCGTGTTCAGCTCGCAGCCACCGGCGTTTCTTCTCACACTCGAGCCGATCTGGGCCGCACTCGGCGGCTCGATCGCCGCGGCGCGTTGGGTGATGCTCGGGTGGGGGGTCGTCTCAATCCTTTCGGGAGCCGTCGTCGGTGGACGGCTGTTAGGCGCTCGCGGCGCCATCTTCATGGCTGCTCTTCTTGCCGCCGACCCGCTCATGTTGAGGCAGTCTGTCGTGCTTCAGGCCGAAGGTCCGGCAATCGCGCTCGGGCTGCTTGCAATGGCCCTCGCCTCGATGTCGGTGACCACCGAGCGCGAGCTCGCGGCCGATCTCTGGGCGTTTGGTTCTGGGCTGGCGCTCGCGCTGGGCGTCCTGACCAAGCTGCTCGACGTCGCCGTCGTGCCGGCGTTTGTCGTGTTGATCTCGATGCACCCACGACCCGTTCGGCGGGCGTTGACGGTCGCCGCGGGCGCTCTGGTCACGAGCGCGCTGCTGCTGGTACCGCTCTTCAGCGCTTGGGGAGCGATGTGGAACCAGGCCGTGGAGCTGCACCTAGCTTCGCGCTCGGTCCCGCTCGGTCAGCTCACGGATCCGGCTTTCGCAGCGGCGGCGCTCCGTGAATCGCCACTGCTCGTGATTGCGGCCATGGGCGCGCTGATGGGTCGCCGCCTGCATGTCGTGCCGGTCGCCGTCGGGCTCGCGTGGGCGGCCGGCGCGGTCGCCGCGATGGCGCTGACGCACCCCCTTTGGCCTCGACACCTGGTGTCGATGGTTCCAGGAGCGGCCATGCTGGGCGCCGCGGGCCTGATGAGTATCTCGGTCCGCGTGCAACCACGAATGGCCGCTCCGGCGACCGCGCTTGGAGTCGCATGCCTCATCGGCCTTGCTGCGGTCGGTTTGACGACGATGACGCCGGGAGGTGGTGTCGAATCGCTGGTCAGCGCGCTCGATCGCGCTGCGTCTCCTCGCTCCCTCGTGTTGACCGACGATCAGTTCGCAGCCGCGGCCGCGGGGCGTAACGTGCCCCCGGAGTTCGTCGACACGTCGTTCGTCCGGATCGAGAGCGGCGGTCTGACCACGGGCGACATCGCCTCCGTGCTCGATCGAGACGGTGTGTGCACTGTCGTGCTGGCGACCGGACGGCTGGAACAAGTACCAGGTTTCACGCAGTGGTTGAAAACGAATTACAGCCAGGTGATCGACCTGGGTGGTGGCCGCGTCGCTTATACGCGGCCCGTTTGCTGATGTCTCTCGCAGGACAGTCTCAGCGGACGATCTCCCAGCCGGATGCGGTCTGGACGATGCGCGGCTCGACCACCGGCACATCCTTCATGCGGCGGGCGCGGGCGAAGAGCCTGGCCGCGTCGGCGTCATGCGCCACCGACTCGAGCACGGCGCGCGTGGCGTAGACGAGCGTGACGTCCGCGCTCGCGAGGGCCTTTTGGGGCGCGATCCAGAGCCAGTCCGCGACCTCGCCCTCCTGCGGTCGAACGTCCTGGTCGGGCGGCAAGCGAGCAAGGAAGAAGCGAGCGTCGAAGCGGCGCCGCATCTGGGCCGGCGTGACCCAGCGCGCGAAGTAGACGAGGCGGTCGAGCGCCGGCTCGAGCGCCAGCTCTCGCAGCGCTTCGCCGAAGGTCTTACCGCCCGCGACCAGCCCTCGCACGCGGTCGCACTCCTGCCGGCGCGCGAAGCGGCGCCCATGGCGGGCGAGCAGGATTCCGACCTCTTCGAAGACCTCGCGGACGGCCGACATGCGGATCTCGTCGCCCCAGCCCATGTCGTCGGCGTGGACGGTCCCTCCGGGGAAGACGTAAGCACCCGGCGCAAAGTCCGCTCCTCCGGGACGGTGGACGAGCAGCAGCTCCCAGGGTTCGCGCCCGCGGACCACGAGCACGGTGGCCGATGGGCGCGGGGTCGACGGCGGGCCAGACAGGTTCAGGTGACTCGACAGGTCTGGCAGGCTTGCGATGCTCAGAGTCTAGACTCGGCGGGTGGACCTCGGCATCGAGGGGAAGGTCGCGCTCGTCACCGCCGCGACGCGTGGAATCGGACTCGGCATCGCCCAGGCCCTGAGCCGGGAAGGCGTCCGTGTCGCCGTCGCCGCGCGGACCGCGGACGACGTGAGGCGCACGGCCGGCTCGCTTGGCGGGCTGGGCGTGGTCGCTGACCTGATGACGGTCGACGGTTGCGGTCGCGCCGTTGCAGAAACGGAGGACGGCCTCGGGCCGATCGACATCCTCGTCAACAACCTGGGCCTTCGCGCCGGCACCTCATGGGACGACTCCGGGCCGGCCGAGTTCGACCTGGCTTTCCAGGGCAACGTGAGCGTCAGCATCCGGCTGACCAAGCTCGTCCTCCCGGGGATGATCGCGCGCGGCTGGGGCCGCGTGGTCGCCATCACCTCGGTCTGGGGCCGCGAGACCGGCGGCGCGCCCGCCTACAACGCCGCGAAGGCGGCGGAGATCAGCTACGTCAAGTCACTGGCCCACGAGGTCGCATCGAAGGGAGTCACCGTGAACGCCGTCGCGCCGGGCTCGATCCTCTGGTCCGGCGGCGGATGGGACCGCCGGCAGAAGGCCGACCCGGAAGGAATCGCAGGCTTCGTCCACCGCGAGATGCCGCTCGGTCGCTTCGGCAACGTGGACGAGGTCGCGACCGTGGTGGCTTTCGTCTGCTCACGCCAGGCAAGCCTCGTCAACGGCGCCTGCATCGCGGTCGACGGGGGGCAGTCGCGGTCCGGCATCTGAGCCCATGAGGAGCCTGGCCCTGGTCGCCCTGGCGGCGCTGGCCGTCGCGTGCTCGCAGCAGTCGGGCCGTCCGGCGGTCAGCCCCGGCCCGCAGGTGCTCACCGGCCAGATCGGCGCGGCCGGCTATGTGATCGACGTGCCGGCTGAGTGGAACGGCACCCTGTTCCTCTGGAGTCACGGTTACGTCGCGCCCGGCGGTCCCAACCCGGCGCAGGACGCGCCCTCCGCCTACGGCCGGACCTGGCTGCTCGACCATGACTACGCCCTCGCGGGATCCTCTTACAGCACGACCGGTTGGGCCGTCGCCGATGCGTTGAAGGATCAGGTCGCCTTGCTCGATTTCTTCGGCGCGCACGTCGGCAAGCCGAAGCGAGTGGTCGCATGGGGCGCCTCTTTAGGCGGAATCATCACCTCCGGGCTCGTCCAGCTTGACCCGGACCGGTTCGCCGCCGCGATGCCTCTGTGTGGCGTGCTCTCGGGCGGGATTGCGACCTGGAACACGGAGCTCGACGGCGCGTACGCGTTCAAGACGCTGCTCGCGCCGCAGTCCGGGCTCCAGCTCGTGCACATCACGGACGGCGCCGCGAACCTGCAGCTCGCGCTTCAAACGTTCAACGATGCGGCCGCCACGCCCCGGGGCCAGGCGCGACTTGCCCTCATGGCGGCGCTTATCGATCTGCCGGGCTGGTTCGACCCGAGCGCGGCAGAACCCGCGCCCGGTGACTACGCCGCCCGCGCGCAGGCGCAGGACTCGTGGCTCTCGCGTGTCGACTTCGCGTTCGCGTTCCGCTATCGCGCCGAGCTGGAGCAGCGTGCCGGCGGCAATCCCTCCTGGAATATTGGAGTCGACTACCGGCAGGAGCTCTCCATCTCGCCCGACCGCGACGAGGTGACCGCGCTCTACCGCGCGGCGGGATTGAATCTCCAGGCGGACCTCGGAGTCCTGGATGGCGGAGCGCGGATCTCCGCGGACCCCGTGGCGGCCGGCTACCTCGAGCAGAACATCAGCTTCGATGGGCGGCTGAGCGTTCCGGTGCTTTCGCTTCACACCACTGGCGACGGTCTCGTCGTCCCGCCCAACGAGAACGCGTACGCGGGCGTCGTCGCGGCGGCGGGCGCGCAGGACATGCTCCGCCAGGTGTTCGTCGACCGCGCCGGCCACTGCGCGTTCACGCCGGCGGAGACGACCGCCGCCCTGCAGCAGCTGCTCAACAGGCTGGACACGGGGCGGTGGGACGACGGCGCCCTCCAGCCGGGTGCGCTCAATGCGGCCGCGGCCGCCCAGGGTCCCGGCGCAAGCTCGTTCTTCGGCGGCGCGGTGCAGCCGGCATTCGTCGCGTTCCGCCCTGCTCCGTACGCCCGGCGGTTTGACAAAGGGTCACCGATCCCCACCTAGAATCGCAGCTGGTGGTGAGGTTCAAAGGCGTGCTGGCTCCCACCGCTCGCGGTGGCGGAGGGACCCTGGTGCCAGTACCGCGCGACGTCGCCGCGAAGCTCGGACTCAAGGGCATGCCCAGGATCAACGCTGTCATCGCCGGGCAGCCCTATCGCGGCTCGCTCATGCCGATGGGCGACGGGACGTATTGCCTCGGCGTCCTGAAGTCGATACAGGAAGCCGCCGGCGTCGGGCAGGGCGACGCCATCAGCGTGGAGCTGGAGCTGGACTCGGCGCCGCGCGAGATCGAGCCACCCGCCGACCTGGCCCGCATCCTTGGACGCGACACGAAGGCGGCCGCCGCCTGGGAGAGGCTTTCGTACACGAACAAGAAGGAGATGGCGCGCTCGCTCGTGGAGGCGAAAAGGCCGGAAACCCGCCGGCGGCGCCTGGCGGCAGCCATCGAGAGGTTGCGGGCATAGCGGCCCTCACCTTGACCCTGCGCGCAAGCGGCGATGAGGTTGGGCCTTATCAATTGCTCCCGCGAAGCGGGAGAGGGAAACGCTAGGGGCCGCTTAGCGGGTTCGCGCCAAGCTGGCCTGCGATCAAAAGCGTCGTCGGGTAGATGCCCAGCGCGAGCGAGGCCACGCCGCTCAAGGCGATCGCCGCCACGCTGCTGAACGGGGCCGAGACGCGGTCCGTCCTCGTCGAGGCCGACCACACGGGGACCAGCACCCGCACGTAGTAGAAGACGGAAACGACGCTCATCACCAGGGCCAGCACGACGAGCCACGTGTAGCCTGCGCTGACCCCGGCGGTGAAGAGAAACAGCTTGCCGAAGAACCCGACCGAAGGCGGGAAGCCGGCGAGAGACAGCATGAACACCGTCATGAGGATGGCCATGAACGGGTTGCGGCG
>DAIPXW010000171.1:0-5390 GCA_036783075.1 Candidatus Dormiibacterota bacterium
GCAACTCGCGCTACTGCTACCTCGACCCGCACCTCGGAGCGCAGCTCGCCGTCGCCGAAGCCGCGCGCAACATCGTCGCCACCGGCGCGAGGCCGCTGGCGGTCACGGACTGCCTGAACTTCGCGAATCCCGATCGGCCCGAGGTGTACTGGCAGATGGAGGAGACCATCGCCGGCCTCGCCCACGCCTGTCGCGCGCTGGAGATCCCGATCGTGAGCGGGAACGTCAGCCTCTATAACGACTCGTCCGGTGAGTCGGCGATCTACCCGACTCCTGTGATCGGGATGGTCGGCCTGATCGACGACTACGCGAAGCGTGTCAGCGCGGGGCTGCGCTCGGAGGGCGACTTCGTGATGCTCATCGGCTCGAGCTTCAACGATCTCGGTGGCAGCGAGTACCTGAAGGTCGAGCACGGGACCGTGGCGGGCAGACCGCCGGCGCTCGACCTCGCGCTCGAGCGTGCGGTCAACCGGCTCGTGCTCACCGCGGCCGAAAACGGCCTGCTGCACTCCGCTCACGACTGCGCGGAGGGAGGCATGCTCGTCGCGCTCGCCGAGTGCTGCCTGATCGGCGGCATGGGCCTGCGCTGTCCGGCCATCAGGCCGGAGTCCCCTCTCCGCATGGACGCAGCCCTCTTCGGCGAGTCCGCGAGCCGTTTCATCGTGAGCGTGCCGTCGCGCGCCATGCCGGAGCTCCAGTCGCTGGCCCGCCGCCACCACGTGGAGATCTCGCTGCTGGGATTGACCGGAGGGAACTCGCTGGAGTTCGAAGGCCAGCTCAAGTGCTCGCTCGACGAGATGCGCGAAGCCTGGGAAGGGGCCATCGCTTAGTTATGTGCGGGGTTTTTGGGATCTGCTCCAAGCGGGGGGTCGACGTCGCGAACCTCACCTACTTCGGGCTTTTCGCGCTTCAGCACCGCGGACAGGAGTCGGCCGGGATCGCCGTCTCGGACGGGACTTCGGTCCGCGTGCACCGAGGCATGGGCCTGGTCGCGCAGGTCTTCTCACCGGCGCAGGTCAAGGACATGGGTGAAGGCTCGATTCTCGCGCTGGGCCACACGCGCTACTCGACGACGGGCGCCAGCCGCGCCGAGAACGCCCATCCGCTGCCCTTCCACCACCCGACCCTTGGCCCGGGCGCCATCGCGCACAACGGCAACCTGCTGAACGCGGAGTCGCTGCGCGCACAGCTGGCAGAGGACGGCGCAACCTTCGACAGCGGGCTGGACACAGAGGTCATGGCGCGGCTGATCGAGCACACGCACGGACGGACCTGGGAGGAGGTCGTCCGCCGGTCGTTCGCAAGGGTGGTCGGCGCGTACTCGTGCGGCATCATCACCCCGACCCAGCTGATCGCCCTGCGCGACCCTTACGGCTTCCGGCCGCTCTGCATCGGCTTCATCCCGCTGCCCGGCCAGCCCGCGCACGTCATCGCCTCCGAAACCTGCGCCCTCGACACCGTCCACGCGAACTTCGTGCGCGAGGTGCAGCCCGGCGAGATGGTCGTCATGGACGAGCACGGCGTGCACAGCGTCAACTTCCAGACGTCGAGCAAGCACGCGATGTGCGTCTTCGAGTTCATCTACTTCGCGCGGCCGGATTCGATCTTGAAGAACTGCGAGCTCGAGGACGCGCGCATCAGGATGGGCCACGAGCTGGCGAAGGAGTCGCCTGTCGAGGCGGACATGGTGATCCCGTTCCCGGACTCGGGCACCCCGGCCGCCATCGGCTATGCGGAGGCCGCGGGCATCCCGTTCCGCGAGGCGCTGATGAAGAGCCGCTACATCAACCGCACCTTCATCCAGCCAGACCAGTCGCTGCGCGAGGCGGGCGTGATGTTGAAGCTCAACGCGCTTCCGCGCTCGATCAAAGGCAAGCGGCTCATCGCTGTCGACGACTCGATAGTCCGTGGGACCACCTCGCGGCGCATCATCGAGCGCCTGCGCGCGGCCGGCGCGAGCGAGATCCACATGCGCATCTCCAGCCCGCCCATGCGCTTCCCGTGCTTCATGGGCGTCGACATCGGCTCGACCAAGGAGCTCATCGCCTCGGGGCGCACCGTGGAAGAGGTGCGCCAACAGATCGGGGCCGACAGCCTTTCGTACCTCTCCATCCCGGGCCTGATGCGGGCGATCGGCCGCGGCACAGCGCAGCAGTTCTGCCGCGCCTGCTTCGACGGCTCGTACCCGGTGCCCGTGCCGCAGCAGCTCGAGATGGACAAGATGCAGTTCGAACCTGCCAGTGGGGTCCCCGCGCGCAGCGCGGGAGGACCTGTCCCCGGACCGCCGTCACCGGAGCTCGCCAAGATCTGATGCCCGGCGAAGGTCTGTCGTACGCCGCGGCGGGCGTCGACATCGAGGCATACGAGCGAGCGCTGGAGCGGGTCAAGCCGCTGATCGCCGCCACTCACGGCAAGGAAGTCGCGGTCGGTGTGGGACCGTTCGCGGGTCTGTACGCCCTGCCGGGCGGCGGGCACCTGGCCGCGAGCGCGGACGGGGTGGGAACCAAGATCAAGGTCGCCATCGCCGCCGGCTCGCACCGTGGCATCGGCTCCGACATCGTCAACCACTGCGTCAACGACATCGCGACCGCCGGTGCGAAGCCGCTGTTCTTCCTCGACTACTTCGCCACCGGCAAGCTCGACCCGGAGGTCTTCACCCAGCTCATCGAAGGCATGACCGAGGCCTGCCGCGAGGCGGGCTGCGCGCTGCTTGGCGGGGAGACCGCCGAGATGCCCGGCGTGTACGCGCTCGGCGACTACGACCTGGCCGGGTTCATCGTCGGCCTGGTCGAGGCGGGCCGGCACCCGGACACCTCCCGCATCAAGCCTGGCGACGTGCTCGTCGGGCTGCCGTCGGCCGGCCTGCACACCAACGGCTATTCGCTCGTCCGCAAGGTGTTCGAGGACGTGCCGCTCAGCCGGGTCTTCCCGGAGCTCGGACGCCCGCTCGGCGAGGTCCTGCTCGAGCCGCATCGCTCGTACCTCGGCGAGCTGGGCGCGATGCGCTGGAAAGGCGCCGCGCACATCACCGGCGGCGGCATCCTCGGCAACCTGCCGCGGTGCCTGCCGGACCGCCTGGGCGCTCGCCTCGACCGGAAGGCCTGGACGACGCCGCCGATCTTCGAGCTCCTGCGCAAGCGGGGTAGGGTCGCCGACGACGAGATGAACGGAACTTTCAACATGGGGCTCGGCATGATCCTGGTGATGGATCCGGCCGATGTGCCGGGCGGTGCCGCCGTGGTGGGTGAGGTCGTCCGCCATTCCGGTCCTGATCGCGTGGTCATCCGGTAAGCGGTCGATGACGCTCAGGCTGGGCGTCGCGGTCTCCGGGCAGGGCTCCAACCTGCGCAACCTCGTCGAGCGCGGATTCGACGTGGTCGCGGTGGCCACCAACCGGCCTTCCTGCGGAGGCGCGACGTTCGCCCGCGAGCGCCAGATCCCGCTTGGCGAGCTCTCTCAGAAGAGGTTTGCGTCGGGCGAGGCGCGGGACGACGCGATGTGGGAATTCTTTCAGCAGCATGGCGTCGAGCTGGTCGTCGACGCCGGCTACGACCGCATACACTCGCGCGGTTTCGTGGAGGCCTTCGACGGCAAGATCATCAACGTCCATCCTTCCCTGCTGCCCAACTTCGGGGGCGGCATGGACGCCGTCGAGCGCGCGCTCGAGAGCGGCTTGAAGTTCACCGGCGCGACGGTGCACATCGTCACCGGTGAGCTCGACGCCGGGCCGATCCTGGTCCAGGAAGCCGTTCCGATACTCGAAGGCGATACGGTTGAGTCACTGCGGCTGCGCGTACATGAAGCCGAATACCGGATCCTTCCGCAGGCGATCCACATGATGGAGGCTCGACTTGCCAACAGCTCTGCTGTCGGTTAGCGACAAGACCGGGCTCGCCGCGTTCGCTCGCGGCCTGCACAGGCTCGGCTATGACCTGTTTGCCACGGGCACCACCCTCAACACGATCCAGGACGCGGCGATCGAGGCGCGCCCGGTGAGCGACCTGACCGGCTTCCCCGAGATGATGGACGGCCGCGTCAAGACGCTCCACCCGGCCGTCCACGCGGGAATCCTGGCGCGGCGTGATCTGCCCGAGCACATGGACGCGCTGGCGCGCCATGGCTTTCGGGAGATCGACCTCGTGTGCTGCAACCTCTATCCCTTCGTCGAAACGGTCGCGCGCCCTGACGTCGCTCTGGAAGATGCGGTCGAGCAGATCGACATCGGCGGGCCGGCCATGATCCGCGCCGCGGCCAAAAACTACCGCTCGGTGGTCGTGGTCGTCAGGCCCGAACGCTACGCGGAGCTGCTTGCGACCCTCAACGAAGGCGCTGTGGACGAGTCCCTCCGCCGGCGCCTGGCGGCCGATGCCCTCGCGCACACCTCCGCCTACGACTCGTGGATCGCCGCCTATCTCCGCGGAGAAGACGGGGACGGGTTTCCAGCCGAGATCACATTTGCCGGAATGCTGACGCAGCCTCTCAAGTACGGCGAGAACGAGCACCAGAAAGCTGCGTTCTACCGCCTGGGCCCCGATCCCGGCGGCCTCGGCGGCGCGCTGCAGCTCCAGGGCAAAGAGCTCGGGTTCAACAACATCCAGGACGCGTCGGCGGCGTTCCAGCTGGTGCGAGATTTCACAGCGCCCACGGCGGCAATCGTCAAGCACATGAATCCCTGCGGCCTGGCTGTCGCGGGCGACATCGAGACCGCGTACAGGCTGGCTTACGAGTGCGACAGGGTCTCGGCGTTCGGCGGCATCGTCGCGGTGAACAGGCCTCTGGATCGCTCGACCGCCGAGCAGATCGTGCAGATCGTCACTCACGTCGTCATCGCGCCGGAGGTCCTGGACGAGGCGACGGACGTGCTGGCCCGCCGCAAGGGGATGATCGTGCTCGCCGCGCAGCCTGCGCGACGCGGTCTTTTCGACTACGACGTGCGGTCGGTGCCGGGAGGCTTTCTGGTGCAGGACTGGGACCGCACGGGATTCGACCGCGCCGCCGTCACGGTCGTGACCCGGCGGCCCCCCGATGAAGCGGAGTGGGAACAGCTCGGTTACGCGTGGACGGCCGTCAAGCACGTCAAGTCGAACGCGATCGTGCTGTTCAAGGGCGGCGCGGCGGTTGGTGTCGGCGCGGGCCAGATGTCGCGCGTCGAAGCGGTCCAGATCGCGGTGCACCGGGCGGGCGAAAGGGCTCGAGGCTCGGTGATGGCGTCTGACGCGTTCTTCCCGTTCGCTGACGGGCTCGAGGAGGGCATCCGCGCCGGCGTGACGGCGGCGATCCAGCCCGGAGGATCGCTGAAGGACGCCGAGGTGATCGCCGCGGCGGACGCCGCGGGCATCGCCATGGTCGTGACGGGCCAGCGCCACTTCAAGCATTGAGCCAAGGCTTCG
>DAIPXW010000172.1:0-3766 GCA_036783075.1 Candidatus Dormiibacterota bacterium
ATATCGACCACCAGACGCTGAGCCAGGACGCCTACGTGAAGTTCATCGAGGACGACTTCCTTGGTGGAGCACGCATCGATCCCAAGACCGATGGGCGGCCGGACTCGCGGCCGGACGTGCGGGAGAACAGCCCGCAGCTGGGCGACCTGACGGCCGATTTCAACTTCGACCAGCCGCCTCGTCCTCCGCTGATCCTCGACCCGACGCCCGGCCCGGGGCCTGCCGCAAGGATCTGAACCAAGCCGAAAGTGCTTCGTCTCCGATAATCGGACTGTGATAGCGCTTGCGCGGGAGCGCCCCGCCGTTCGGGTCGCGCTGCTCGCCGGCTACGTCCTGCTCGCCGAATGGGCGCGAGCGCTGATCGCGACCAGGCCTTTCATGGCGGTCCCGGCGCTGCTGCTCGGAGGGGTCGCCCTGGGTGTGGTCGCGATCGGCCGGCCGCCTGAAAGCCTGGGATTGAGCACCTCCAGGTTCGGGCTCAGGCTCCTCGGCGGCCTGGCCCTTGGTGCCGTTCTTCTGCTGCCGGCCGCGGTGCGGTCCACCGCCGTGCCTCTGCTCCCGGTGGGCCTCGCGGCAGCCGCCGTGTCGGTCTCCATCGGCGAGGAGCTGGCATTTCGGGGTGCGCTTTATGCCGCTCTCGAAGAGGTGGGAGGAGCGCCGCTTGCCATCGCCGGAAGCACGGTCGTTTGGACCGCCGCGCACGTTCTCTCGCACCCCCCGGCGTTCCTTGGTGCGGTTGCAGCCGCGGGCCTGGTCCTCGCGCTCTGGCGCTGGGCGTGCCGCGACCTGGTCGCGCCGATCATCGGCCACGTCATCGCCGACCTGGCCCTATGAAACGGGCCGTTCTGCTGTCGGTCGCCGTGACGCTGTATATGGTCACGGCGTGGTTGGTCGCTCCGGGCTTCTATGACGGTTTCGGACCGGTTCAGCCGTACAACTGGACTTGCCCCCCGCCGCAAGCGGGTGCCAACTCGAAGCCGAGCTCAGGCCATCAAAACATCAACGTGATCGGAGGAGTGAGCGACGCCAACTCTGCGTTCACCGACGATGGCCAGATCGTGATCGGTTTTCTTCCGGGAGCGTTCGACGCGACCGGCAAGACGGCGATCACCGTCGACATCGCGCCGCTTTCGAGCTGTCCCAAGCCGGCCGGGATCCAGTTCGTCACAAACGTCTACGAGATCACTGCGAATGCACCCCTGGTCAAGAGCTCGAACCTCGAGCTGGTCTACTCGAACCTGATGCCCGGACCCACCAACGTCTACCGCGCCGCCGATCCTGCGGGCCCGTGGACGTCGATCGGGTCCGCTCAGACGTCACGACAGTTCATCATCGACACGTCGACCGGCTCACTGGGCTACTTCGCGGCCGGCTACCCGTCGGCTTCGCCACCGCCTGGCGCGGTGACCGTCGGAGGAGGCCAGGTTCTTCCGATCGTGGTCGCGGCCGCCATAGTCATAGTGGTGCTTGCGGGCCTCCCGCTCGCCATCCTGCGCCGGCGGCGCGGCTCGGAGGCCGACGAGGAAGAAGAGGTCTGAACCGCGTCTAGACGGTGACCAGGCCCAGGCCGGCCGCTTTGATGACGAGCTGAAGCTTGGAGTGGACCTCGAGCTTCTCGATCAGGTGACGGACGTGCCACTCCACCGTGTGCGGGGCGATGGCCAGACGCTGGGACATCGCGTTGGTGTCCAGGCCTTGCGCCAGCAGCCGCAGGATCTCGAGCTCTCGAGGGGTGAGCTCGCTCAGCAGCTTCTGCCGCTCGCGTTGCCTGGCGGCGACGCCGTCCTTGCGGACAAGAGCTTTGGCCAGGAGCCGCACCGGCACGAGCATGTCCCCCCTGGAAGCGCGCTGGACCGCCTCGATGATCTCGGCTGCATTGGTCTGCCGCGTCAGGTATCCGACCGCGCCTGCATCGACAGCGTCCAGGAGCTGCGTCTCGGAATCCTCGCTGCCCAGCACGACGATTGCCGCTCTCGGCGCCGCGGCCAGTATCAACGAGGCGGCGGCCGCACAGCTCATGTCGTTCATCGAGAAGTCCATCAGCACGACTGCAGGGTCCTGACGGGCGGCGGCTTCAGCGGCCTCGCGACCGGTTCGCACGATCCCAGAGACCTGGATACCAGGTTCGCTGTCGAGGATCAGGCCAAGCGTGGACCCCAGCAAAGGGTGGCTCTGTACGACCAAGACCCGGATGATATCAGCGGGTCCTTGATGATTTGGAACGTTCCAATTTCCCACGCCGGAGCGGATTATATAACGATACAGTCTATATTGCAACAATTAATTGCGATGCGCTATGTATTACGATCTAGGCATGATCTCGACTGACGCGCGACCCCCGGGTCGCCCGCGTGACCTTCGCATCGACGAGGCCCTCCTGCGCTGCGCCGGCGAGGTGATGCTCGAGCGCGGCTACCTGGCGACCTCAATCTCGGAGATCGCTCGCCGCGCGGGCGTCGGCACGCCCGCGATCTACCGGAGGTGGCCGAACAAGGCCGCGATCGCGATCGACCTCTTCGTAGACGTGCTGGGGGAGGAACCGCTACCCGACACGGGCTCTATGCACCAGGACCTCACGGCTTTCATGCGGCTCCGTATCCGGCAGTGGACCTCGCCCTGGTTCCACCAGGTCGTGCTTCATCTACTGATGGAAGCGCTCATCGACAAGGACGTCCGCGATGCGCTGGCCGCTCGAATTCCCACATACCGGGCGCCGCTGATCGAACGCATCCGTGGCTGGATCGCGGCGGGCGAGCTGAGGGCTGACACTGATCCCACACGGATGCTCGACCTGCTCATGGGGACGGTTGCGTTGCCGTTGATGTTCGGACAGCCGTTGCCCGACGAGTCCGAGGCGGACGCGATCGTCGACCAGGTTCTGAGCGGGCTCGCCGCCTTTTAGCGGTCGTACTTGATCGCTTCGAACACGGTTCCGCACTTGCGGCACCGGTACTGGAGCGTCATCGCCTGCGTCCCGAAAAGCGAGATGACCTCGGCATCATGTTCGCTGCAGTGAGGGCAGCGCGGGCTCGGCCGCGGTGACGAACGCTCCGGGTCAGGAGTCTTTTGCGGCACTGCTGGGCGCGAAGCGCTTCTCCTCGAGGCCGCGCAGCATCGCGAAGGTCTGGTGGTCGATCGCGCCGGGGTGACCTCGCCGCCGCACCGGGTCCCAGCGGTCCCAGTCGACCGTCACGCTCGGCGATCCGGTTTCGAGCTGGTCCTCGAGCCGGGCGAGAAGCTCCCGCGGTCCCATGCTCAGCTTCCCGTCCCGATGAAGCTCGGCCGTCTCGCCGTCGTGCGGCCCGAACCATTCGATTGCCTCCTGCCAAGCGCGGTTGAGAGGATCGGCGCTGATGCCGGATTTGAGCCAGCTGCGGCCGTGCAAGAAGTGGTAGCGCTCTTCCATGAGCATCTTGCGCAGGCGGTGCTGCAGCACCTCGACCGAACCGTTCACGCAGGCCTCGATCATGACCGTGAAAGCGGTGTCCAGGACGGCGTTGGCGGCCACGAACTCAGACCACTCCGACCACGGCTCGTCGAAGTAGGGGAGAGCGCGAAGGCTGCCCGGATCCGATTCCCGATCCGGCGCCCGCGGGTCCGCGCCAAGCGGCTCGAGGCATCCGTACAGGACGCGGCTGTGGCCGAGGTCGTCCAGGCCCATCGCGGCGGCGGCGATGTCGGCCTCGAGGGACGGGGCGCGCGTGGCCCATTCCGCGTAGCGCAGGCCGAGCATCTGCTTGTTGTCGGCGATGCTCAGAACGAGGTC
>DAIPXW010000172.1:3866-5377 GCA_036783075.1 Candidatus Dormiibacterota bacterium
TGGTCCTTGCGCACGATCGCCATCTCGCACCAGCGCTCTTCGTCATAGGTCGCGCGCGCATAGGCCATGGCCAGGTCGTCGTCCGGTGCGACGACGCTGCCCACCTGGTGCAGCGGTTCCACACGAGTCTTACGCGCGAACACTTCGTACTCGACCGCATCGCCGGTCACGCGCCTGTAGTGAGTCTCGGAAGTCAAACCGCCAGCCCCCAGGACTCGAGCGCATCACGGCC
The DNA here is from genome assembly GCA_036783075.1 of Candidatus Dormiibacterota bacterium. GTDB lineage: Bacteria > Chloroflexota > Dormibacteria > Dormibacterales > Dormibacteraceae > Palsa-870. The sequence goes on from DAIPXW010000172.1 coordinate 4,099, forward strand.
CGCCTCGGTCATGCGCGAGACCGTCCACGGGGGATCCCACACGACGTTGACTCGCACCTCGCGCACCCCGCTCTCGCGCAGCAGCCTCTCACGCACGTCGTCGAGAATGAACTCGGACGCCGGGCAGCCCATGGCGGTGAACGTGAGGTCGACGTCGACAACCCCGTCCTGTTCGCTGATGCCGTAGATGAGGCCCAGGTCGACGAGGTTCACCGGCATCTCCGGATCCTGCACCTCGGAGAGCGCGGCCCAGTAGCGCTCGTTCACGAGCCGCTGTGGTGGGTCTTGCGGAACTTGTGGAACTCCTCCTGGAACATGGCGACCATCTCGACGTTCCGCGGGCCGCGCGCTCGCCAGCGGACCAGCACGTCGTCCCATGAGATCGGCTGCTTGAAGTCCCATCGCTTGCCTTCGGCGTCGAACTCGCAAGGGAACGGGTAGTCCAGCTCCCACACGTCCTTGCCCTCGCGCACCTCTTTGTGCGCCGGAACCTTGATGCCGATCTGCTCGCAGTAAGGGACGACCGTGGACAGCCACCACTGCCGCAGCTCATCGTTGGTCTTGCCTTTGAGGCGGTATTCGAGCTGCGTCGAGTGCATCTTCAACGAGTCGGGCAGGCCGAACCACTCGACGCTCAGTGGGAACATCCAGTCGACCGCGCTCTGTAGCTCGTCCTTGGCCGAGCCGCCGGCTGCGCTGATCCTTTTCATCCACGTGCGGCCGTTGCGCAGGTGGAAGTTCTCCTCCAGCATCACCTTGTTCAGTCCGCGCTTCCAGGGCCCGTACGAGCAATGGTCGTGGATGTCACCGAGCAGGCAGAAGCCGGCCTGGTCGTACATCCCGTTGGCGACGACCAGCTCGGTCCAGCTGTCCAGCGGCACGTCGAACGCGTATGGGTAGCGGAAGCTCTTCGGGTCGCGGCTGAAGATCAGCTTCTCCTGGTCCTCGCCCAGCTCTTCGAGGATGTGGTATGCGATATGCGCGTGGGCCAGCTCGTCCTGGATGATCGCGATGCCGGTCATGAACGCGTTGATCGACGGGGCGCGCTTGGCGGCCAGGTAGTAAGCGGGGGCTGAGATCAGCTCCGTGTCACCCGACACGAGAAGGGTGTGCTTGAGCTCCTTGAGGTAGTCGGGGGTCATCTCGCCGGGCGATTCGATGAGCTCCCCGGACTTGATCTGCTGGTCGAACTCGGCCTGAGTCGGCATCGCCTTCCATTCTCCGACAATCCGGCCGGGTAAAATCGTGGTCCCTACAGGGCCGGCGTTGCCGGGCCCGA
>DAIPXW010000173.1:0-5331 GCA_036783075.1 Candidatus Dormiibacterota bacterium
GCGGACGTCGTCGGCCTGTCAGGCCTGATCACGCCGTCGCTTGACGAGATGGTGGTCGTCGCGAAGGAGATGACACGCCGGGAGCTCACCCTACCGCTGCTGATCGGCGGCGCCACGACCTCGAAGCAGCACACCGCCGTTCGCATCGCGCCCGCATACAACGGCTCCACGGTCCACGTGCTGGACGCCTCGCGCGTGATCGGGGTCGTGTCGGACCTCCTCGACGCCGAACGGCGCGGTCCCTTTGACAGCGATAATCGCGCGCTGCAGGAGAAGCTGCGAACGCAGCACAAGACCTCACGGCGCCCGCTTCTCACGATCGAGGACGCCCGTGCGAAACGGATGCGCCTGGATTTCGACGACCTGCCCTCCCCGCCGTTTGTCGGCCGGAAGGTCGTCGAGCCGAAGCTCTCGGTGCTGCGCGAATACGTCGACTGGACGTTCTTCTTCCACGCCTGGGAATTGAAGGGAAAGTTCCCTGCCATCCTCGAGAGCCCTTCGCACGGTGCGGCGGCACGCGAGCTGTTCAGCCATGCGCAAGAGCTGCTGGACGAGATCCAGAAGAAGGGCTGGCTCCGCGCGAAAGGCGTCTACGGATACTGGCCCGCGCGAGCCGAAGGCGACGACATCGTGCTCGAAAGCGGCGTGAGGTTTCCGATGCTCCGCCAGCAGGTCGACCACGGTGACGACAAGCCGTACCTGTCGCTGGCCGACTTCATCGCGCCCGAGGGCGACCACGTCGGCGCCTTCGCGGTGACCGCCGGGCTGGGCGTCGACGAGCTGGCCGAGCGCTTCATGGCGGAGCACGACGACTACCACGCGATCATGGTCAAAGCCCTCGCAGACCGGCTCGCCGAGGCCTTCGCCGAGTACCTGCACGAGGTCGCCCGGCGCGAGTGGTACGAGACCGGACCGCGGCTCTCGAGTGAGGATTTGATCGGCGAGAAATATCGCGGCATCCGCCCGGCTTTCGGGTACCCGGCGTGCCCGGACCACTCTGAAAAACAAACGCTCTTCGACCTCCTCGAAGCCCGCTCGATCGGAATGGACCTGACGGAGTCGGGCGCGATGACCCCGACGGCCGCAGTCGCCGGCCTTTACTTCGCCCATCCGCGCTCCCGCTATTTCATGGTCGGGAAGCTCGGCCGGGACCAGGTCGAGGACTACGCCCGCCGCAGAAGCACGTCGCTTGACGAAACGCAGCGCTGGCTGCGCCCGTACCTGGGCTACGAGGAAGGGGGCTAGCACTAGTCCGGTCCCTGCGCCGGCATGCCGAACGTGACCGTCGGCGGGATGGCGAGCATGCGGCCGTCGTCCGAGCGGACGAGCTGCCAGCTCCCCTCGTGCACCATCCGGTGATGCCGGTGGCAGAGCAAGACCAGGTTGTCAAGGTCGGTCGAGCCGCCGTGGATCCAGTGCACTACATGATGCGCGGCGCTCCACGAGGGCGGCCGGTCGCAACCCGGCCACCGGCACGAGCCGTCGCGCGCGTTCAGGGCCCGGCGGGCGGAACCTGACACGATCCGCTTCGACCGACCGACATCGATCACCGTGGAATCCGAGTCGAGCAGCACTCGCGTGACGGCGCAATCGCAGGCCAGCCTCCCAACCGTCGCGGCGGAGATGGGCAGGGAGAACTCCATGTCGGCCGCGGGCGCCCCCGCCAGGCCTAAAAGCGTCTCCACCGAGCTCGTGACCTGCAGCTGCGCGCGCTCGGCGCCGCCACTCGCGAGCTCCACCAGCGCGTCCGCCAACCGGCGCTCACGCTCACGATGGTCGTGCTCGCCGGATTTGCGCGCCAGCGGCTCCAGCGCCGCGCGCAGGGCGGCGCCCCCAAAAGCGTCGAGGACGCCGCTCAAGAGCATGGTGCCGTCGATCCACGTGCTGAGGGACAGGCGCCGGCTCTCGACCTGCTCCGCCTCTTCCGCTGCATATCCCTTCGGGTTCGCGGCGTGCCGTGCATGGCGGCAGAAGTAGTGAAACTTTCCCGGCGAGTGCTCCCGCGCGAACTCAACGAGAGGCGCCTCGTCAAATCCATCTTTGAGCGCGGCCGCGGTCCTCGCCATCACGCTCACGTGCGCGAAACCGATCTCGCCATCGCCCACCGCCTCGATGCTGCGTGGCGTTCGCTGCATCGACTGACCGACGGCCACCCGGTCCGCGGCTGCCCCGCTGGTCATGTGACAGTTGAACCGGATCCAGTCGATCGCGCTCACGAAACCCAGCTCGTCGTAGTCGCCGGACGCCGCGAAGAGCGCCGCGTCCTCGGAGAAAGACAGCTCCATCAGGTCGATCGCGTGGCGCTTGCGGATCAAGCGCTCCCGCAACTCGTCACTCGAGACCCTGTCCGTGACCACACGCTGTTCCATTTTGCGATTGTCACGAACATTCGTTCGGGCCACAATCCCGCCCGTTAAGACGGGACCTGAGCAACCGGCCACGATAGTCCCTCGATGACGCGGGGGGAGCGGCTACGGTCGGCCTGGTGGATCCCGGTCGCGGCGATCGCCGCCATCCTGCTCGCGCGGCCGGGCACGTCGATCCGGTCCGCTTATGCCTTCGACTGGTACGCGGTCGTGCTGGTCCTCGTCGCGGTCGTGGGACGCCGGCACGCCCGCGCAGCGTCGATCGCGGCGGTTCTTGGCGCCGTGGGTGGCGCCCTGGTCGCGATGGATCACGCCGATGCGCTTCTCCGCGGAACCGACCTGGCCGGCTGGCCATATGTCGCCGGCGGTCTCATCGTCATCGGGCTGTCGGTGATCCAGGTCACCGGCGGCCTCGGACGGCTGCGCCCTCTCGACCCCCTCGTGCTCGCCGCGACACAGATCGGCATCGGCCTTTTCGTCCGGTGGCTCTACTACCTGGTCAGCGGCCTTGGACTCGACTACCGGACGTACGCGGTGGAGACCCTGGCGTCGCCTTTTCGGTCAGAGCTGCCCCTGATTACGCTCGCCTTCGCCGCGGCGGGCCTCGGTGTGTCGCGGACGGGGCGGCCCGCACTCAGACGACTGGGCGTGACGGTGCCGGCCTGGTGGCAGATCTGCCTGGCGGTGCTGCTTGCGATGCTGTTCGCGCTCTCCTCGCGCTACCTGAACCAGCTGACCCTGTCGCTGATGCCGCGGACGTACAACTCGATCGGCTTGATCGACTACTACGTAGGTGCACCCATGGGCGTCGAGCTTCTCTTCGCGGTGATGGCTGGCATATGCGAGGAGACTCTTTTTCGCGGTGCGCTGCAGCCCCGCGCGGGCATCCTGCTCACCGCGCTCCTGTTCGCGATGATCCACATCCAGTACGGCCTCTCACCCATCCTCGGCGGCGTTTTCGTCCATGGGTTGATCTACGGCCTCCTGCGGCGGCACCTCAACACCACAACGGCGATCTTCGCGCACGGCACCTACGATCTGCTGCCCGCGCTCGGAATCGGGCGAGGCGGGTTTGCGATCGTGGCTGTGATCATGGCCGCCGCCCTGCTCATCCCCGCCCTTCGCCACTGGCGATCGGTGCTCGACTCATTACGCGGCATGACGAGAGACGATTGGTTCCCACGTGCGCTCGTCACCGCCTACCGGAATCCTGTGGGCTGAGTCGTCCCCTCAGGCGATGTCGACGATCACGTTCTTGAGCTCGGTGTAGAGGTCCAGAGCGTGAGGGCCGAGCTCGCGGCCCCAGCCGCTCTGCTTGAACCCTCCCCAAGGGGTGGCGGCGTCGACCACGAGGTAGCAGTTGACGTAGACCGTTCCCGCCTGGATCGCGTGCGCCACGCGGTGGGCCCGCTTGACGTCGCTGGTCCAGACTCCGGCGACGAGGCCGTACATGCTGTCGTTGGCCTTGGCGACCAGGTCCTCCTCGTCCGAGAACGGGATGGCGGCGAGGACCGGCCCGAAGATCTCCTCCTGCGCGATCCGCATCTTGCCGTCGACGTCGGCGAAGACCGTCGGCTTCACGAAGTAGCCGCCGCCCAGACCTTCGGCACGGCCGCCACCCGTGACGAGCCTGGCGCCCTCTTTGTTGCCGACGCCGATGTAGCCGAGAACGCGGTCCATCTGCGTCTTCGAAACGAGCGGGCCCATCTGTGACATGGGGTCGATGCCCGGTCCCAGCTGAAGGCCGGCGGCGATTTCGCTCAGCTCGCTGACGGTCTGGTCGTAAACCTTCTCCTGGACGAACAGCCGCGACCCGGCCGAGCACACCTGGCCCTGGTTGAAGAAGATCCCGAGAAACGCGCCTGACACCGCGCGAGGGAGGTCGGCGTCGGCGAACACGATGTTGGGCGACTTGCCGCCCAGCTCGAGGCTGACCCGTTTGAGGTTGCTGTCGGCCGAAGCCTTCGCGATAAGCTTGCCGACCTCGGTCGAGCCCGTGAAGGCGATCTTGTCGACATGCGGATGCGCTGCGAGGCGAGCACCAACCGTCTCCCCGGGACCGGGGACCAGGTTGAAGACCCCCGCCGGGATCTCCGCCTCCTGCAGGATCTCCGCCAGCAGGATCGCGCTCAGCGGCGTCTCCTCGGAAGGCTTCAGCACGACCGAGTTTCCGCAGGCAAGCGCGGGCGCGACCTTCCAGGCCGCCATCAGCAGCGGGAAGTTCCACGGGATGATCTGGGCCACGACGCCCACCGGCTGGCGCAGCGTGTAGCTCAGGTACGTGCCCGGAAACGAGGTCTGCTGCGTCCCTCCATCGAGCTTGGTCGCCCACCCCGCGTAGTAGCGGAAAGTGGCGGCCGTGAGAGGCACGTGGAACAGCAGCGCGTCGTTGATCGGCATGCCGTTGTCGAGGCTCTCCAGCTGTGCGAACTCCGTGGCCCGCGCTTCGATGAGGTCACCGGCGCGCCATAGGGCCTTGGCCCGCTCGGCCGGCGGAAGGTCGCGCCACACCCCCGAGTCATGCGCCTTGCGCGCGGCCGCGACCGCGCGGTCGGCGTCCTCGGCGCCGGCCTCGGCCACCTGGGCGAGGACCTTGCCCGTGGCGGGATCCAGGGTCTCGAACGTCTTGCCGGAGGCCGATTCCACCCACTTCCCGCCGATGAAGAGCTTCTTCGGCTGACCTTTCAAGAAAGGCGTGATTTCGAGTTCCTCGGCGATCGCCATGGCGGCATCCTACGACTAATCCTTTCCGGTGCACACGCTCACCGCAGCCGCTAGGCTTGCGGCGTGTTCGGATCGGTGAAACCGCCCCGATGTTGATGGAAGTCACATGCCGCTGCGGATGGATCACGCGCGGTTCGAAGGCCGAGGTGATCCGCAACATCCAGGCGCATGGAAAGTCGGAGCACCAGCTGGACGTGACCCCGGCGCAGGTGCGCGCGATCTGGCGGATCGTGGAAGACAC
>DAIPXW010000174.1:0-5302 GCA_036783075.1 Candidatus Dormiibacterota bacterium
AGACGCTGTCGCACTTCGCCTACTTCTGGGACCAGGTCAACGCCGGCGGCGGCGCGGGGAAGGCCGGGCGTCAGTTCGCCGCGATCACCGACCCCGGCACGTCGCTCGAGAAACTGGCGAAAGACCATGACTTCCGCTGGATCTTCGCCAACCCGCCGGACATCGGCGGCCGCTACTCGGCGCTGAGCTATTTCGGCCTGGTTCCGGGCGCGCTGATGGGCGTCGATGTGAAAGAGATGCTGGAGCGGGCGGTGGAGATGGCGCACTCCTGCGCCGATTCGGTGCCCGTGGAGTCGAACCCCGGCGTCTGGCTTGGCGCCGTCATCGGTCAGCTCGCGCTCAAAGGTCGGAACAAGGTGACCCTGATCGCGTCCGCGAAGGTGGCGACCTTCGGCTACTGGGTCGAGCAGCTCATCGCCGAGAGCACCGGCAAAGAGGGCAAAGGCATCGTCCCCATCGAGGGTGAGCCTGTCGGCAAGCCTGGCGTGTACGGTGACGACCGCCTGTTCGTCCACATCCGCATGGAGTCCGATCCCGTGAACCGCGCGGTCCAGGCCCTGGAGAAGGCCGGAGAGCCTGTGGTCACGCTGACCTTGAGGGACAAGCTCGATCTTGGCGGCGAGTTCTTGCGCTGGGAGGTGGCGGTCGCGATCGCGGGCTCGATCCTGGGCATCGATGCCTTCGACCAGCCCAACGTCCAGGAGTCCAAGGACAACACGAAGAAAGTGCTGGCCGGGTTCAAGAGCAAAGGCCTGCTCCCGCCGGCCGAGTCCGTTCCGGCGGCAAAGGCCCGCGCCGGCATCAAGTCGTTGATCGGGCGCGCCAAGCCAAGCGCCTACTTCGCGCTCATGGCCTACACGACTCGCACTCCGGCGTCGGCGGCGGCCATCTCGGCGATCCGCATCGCAGTGCGAGACAGGACGCACATCGCGACGACGGCGGGCTACGGCCCCCGGTTCCTTCACTCCACCGGCCAGCTGCACAAGGGAGGCCCTAAGACGGGCTTGTTCCTGCAGATCGTGCAGCAGGACGGTCGAGACGTGGCGATTCCCGGACAGCCCTTCAGCTTCTCGATCCTCAAGCAGGCGCAATCGCTCGGCGACCTCCAGTCCTTGAGCTCACGCCGCCTGCCGGTGCTGCGCGTCACGCTCGGCCGCGACCCCGCTGCGGGTTGGCGCGCGCTGGTGGCCGCGGTCAAGTCGGCGGTGAAGTAGCCATGGAGATGGGGATGGTCGGCCTCGGCCGCATGGGCGGAAACATGGTCCTGCGCCTGCACAAGCGCGGGCACCGGATGATCGCGTTCGACCTCTCGCCGGACGCTGTCAAGACATATGCCGCCCAGGGGGCTGTGGGCGCGTCCTCGTGGGAGGACTTCGTCGCGAAGTTCACCTCGAAACCGCGCGTGATGTGGGTGATGGTCCCGGCCGGCGACCCGACCACGCAGACGATCGACCGGCTGATCGAGCTCGGCGATCCAGGCGACATCATCATCGACGGGGGCAACACGAACTGGAAGCTCGCGATGCAGGACTGCGAGCGCATCAAAGCCAAGGGCATGCACTACATGGACGCCGGGACCTCCGGCGGCATCTGGGGCCTGGAGTACGGGTACTGCCTGATGGTCGGGGCGGAGCAGGAGACTTACGACCACTGCCTTCCGCTGCTCAAGGACCTCGCACCTGACGACGGCGGCCTCGTGCACACCGGCCCAGAAGGCTCGGGGCACTTCGTGAAGATGATCCACAACGGGGTCGAGTACGGGCTGATGCAGGCCTACGCCGAGGGCTTCCAGGTCATGAAGCTGTCGAAGTCCTTCCCGGGCATGGACATGCAGGCGATCGCCGAGGCCTGGCGCACGGGAAGCGTGGTGCGGTCGTGGCTGCTGGACCTGATCGCGCGGGGCCTTTCGCAGGACCCGGAGCTGAGCGCCATCAAGGGCTACGTCGAAGACACCGGCGAGGGACGCTGGACCGTCGAGGCCGCGATCGACGAGTCTGTGCCCGTGCCGATCATCGCCGAGTCGCTCTTCGCGAGGTTCAGGAGCCGGATGGAGAACACTTTCGGCGACAGGATGCTGGCGATGATGCGCAACCAGTTCGGCGGGCACGCGGTGGTCACCGACGCCGGTGGAGAGAAGTCGGCGCCCGCCCGGCCGCCGGCGTGATGGTAGGGGCTCAGTCGGCGACAAGCACCGCGGTCCCCAACCCGCTCGCCGCCGGGCTCCACGACTACCGGGTCGCCGACCCCTGCCTCATGGTCATCTTCGGCGCGACGGGCGACCTCAGCGGCCGCAAGCTGCTGCCGGCCCTGTACAACCTGGCCAAGCAGCGGCTGCTCCCCGCCGGCTTCGCGGTTGTCGGGGCGGCGATCGACGACATGACCGACGACGCGTTTCGCAAGCACGCCGCAGCCCACATCGCCGAGTTCTCTCGCACGCAGCCGGTCGACCAGAGCGTCCTAGACGCCTTCCTGTCGGCGGCCTTCTACGTCAAGGTCGACTTCGGCAAGCTGGACGACTTCAAGGAGCTGCAGCGCCGCCTGGGCGAGCTCGACACCACCCGCCACGTTGCGGGCAACCGCATGTTCTACTGCGCGACCCCTCCGCCGACCTACGAGACCATCACCGAACAGCTGAGGGCGGCCGGGATGGCGACCGGCGGCGGGTTCCACAGGATCGTCGTGGAGAAACCGTTCGGTTCCGACCTCAAGTCCGCGCGTGAGCTGACGCGCATCCTGCAGCGGGTCTTCCACGAGGACTCCGTGTTCCGGATCGACCACTACCTGGGCAAGGAGACAGTCCAGAACATCATGGCTTTCCGGTTCGCTAACTCGATCTTCGAACCGGTCTGGAACTCGAACCTCATCGACTCGGTTCAGATCACGGCCGCGGAGGAGATCGGCGTCGAGCTGCGCGGCGCCTACTACGACAAGGCCGGCACCCTGAGGGACATCGTGCAGAACCACGCGCTGCAGCTGCTCGCGCTGGTCGCGATGGAGCCGCCGCTTGCGTTCGAGGCGAACGCAGTTCGGGACGAGAAGGTCAAGGTCCTGCGCGCCATCAAGCCGGTGCTCGACGACGAGGTCGCACGTTCGACGGTGCGCGGACAGTACGCGAAGGGCTGGGTGCTGGGCGAGCACGTGCCCGGTTATCGCGACGAGAAGAACGTCGCCCCCGGCTCGCTGACGGAGACGTTCGCCGCGCTGCGCCTCTTCGTGGACAACTGGAGATGGGCGAACGTCCCTTTCTACATCCGGGCCGGCAAGCGCATGCCCAAACGCGCCACCGAGATCCGAATTCTCTTCAAGCGGCCGCCGCACCTGACCTTCGGGCGCGACGCCACGCAGGAGCTCGAACCAAACGCCATCACGCTGCGCATCCAGCCGGAGGAAGGCATCTCGCTCCGGTTCGGCGCCAAGGTCCCCGGCGGTGGGCTGCGCATCCGCAGCGTCACGATGGACTTCCAGTACATGACGTCGTTCCTGGTCGAGGCGCCGGAAGCGTACGAACGACTCCTGCTCGACTGCATGATCGGAGACCCGACGCTGTTCACGCGCGCCGACGAGGTGGAGGCGGCGTGGAAGCTCATCGACCCCATCGAAGCCGCATGGCGGGACGGCCGCCCGCCCCTCGCCACGTACGCAGCCGGCGCGTGGGGTCCCTCCGCAGCGGACAAGCTGCTGCAGGCGGATGGACGCGAATGGCACCGGCCGTGAGCACTGCGGCCAACACCGAACCGGTCGTCGAGTGGCGCGGCGAGGACGTGAAGATCGGTGAGGTGCTCGACGCTCTCAACACGATCCGCAAGAAATTCGCTCTCGGGGAGGCGAAGGAGACCGAGCAGCCGCACCCGCGCAGCTGCGTGATGACGCTAATCGCGGTCGCGTCGTCCGAGGCCGAGGAGCGGAGGGCGCAGCGCGCGGCGAAGGAGATCAACAGGCAGCATCCCGCCACGGCGATCGTGATCAGCGACAGCCCGGGCATGGGCGCCGGCCAGATCCAGGCCGCGATCGCCACCGACAAGTACGGGTCCGAGGTCGGGTATCCCGTGCAGTGCGAGATCGTCACGCTGCACGTCCGCGGCGCGGCGGGGGATCACCTGGCGGGGCTTGTCGACCCCCTTCTGCCCAGCGGAGTGCCCACGTACCTGTGGTGGGTCGGCACACCGCCGTTCGGAAAGCGCGAGCTCGGCGAGGCGCTCAGGATCTGCGATGCGGTCGTGGTGGATTCGGCCCGGTTCACCGCGCCGTATAGGTCGTTCCTCGAGCTGACCGAGCTCGCCTCGAGCTCGCACGGCCGCATGGGGATTGCCGACTTCCAGTGGGCGCGCCTGGAGCCGTGGCGCGAATCGATCGCCCAGTTCTTCTCGCCAACCGCCCGGCGCCCGTTCCTCGATGGCATCACCGAGGTCGGCATCGATTACGCGGGCGTCGGCCGCGGCAACCGCGTGGCCGCCGCGCTCCTCATGGGCTGGATCGCTTCGGCGCTCGGCTGGAAGCTGCAGAATGCCGCGAGCGGCGGCGGCGGGGTCGTCGCGGCGAGCTTCGTCGCAGAGAGCTGGCGCCCCGTGCAGGTCGCGTTCCGCTCGATGACCAAGGCCCATGTCGCCGAGGGCGCGATCAGCGCGGTGCGCATCGGCGGGTCAGCCGGCGGGCAGACGTTCAAGCTGTCCGTGCAGCGCGACCCGGACCGGCAGCGTCTCGTGTCCCCCGATCTCGGCGCGGGTGGGTTCCAGGCCATCCACGCGACTGGCGGCGAGGACGAGGCAGGCCTGGAGATCGCCCAGCGCAAGGCGGCCTGGCACCGCGATGTGCTGCACGAAAACGCCGGCATGCTGCATCACACCGCAACCGGCGACGCGCCAGGAGAAAGCGTGCCGCCCCGCCCGACGGTGTTCGTCCGCGAGCGCCGGCGCGCCGACACGTCCTCGGTGCTCTTGACGCTCATCGACATCGGTGGCGCAGACACCCTCCGCCACGTGCAGCGCATCGAACCGGACGACGAGACGGCGCTGCTCATCCGGCTTCTCTCTTACGGCGCACACGACAAGGTCTACGCGCGCTCGCTGGTCGCAGCGGCCGAGCTCATGCGCTCGATCTAGTGGACTGTAACGGCCAGGGCTGGAGCAGGCCGCAGGCTCGAAGACCGGCGTTCCAGGCGGCCCGTGCCAAGGCGCGGGTGGCGAGAGGAGGAGGGCATCTTGCGGGGTCCCCGCGCCGTGGACGCGGGGGCAGCGACGATCGCCGGGACCCGCAACGCAGGCATCAGCGCCCGCAGGGCGCCCGGCCGTCTGGGACGTCGGAT
>DAIPXW010000175.1:0-5300 GCA_036783075.1 Candidatus Dormiibacterota bacterium
GGTGCAGCCGGCGACGCGGGGGAGCCCCATGCCGCCTGCGGAGCGCCGGGCGTGCCCCATGTCGCCTGGCCAGGCTTGGCGCCGGCGGCGGGCTGATCCCAGCTGGGAGAGGTGCCTGGTGGCACCACGATCGTTGGTGCGACCGGGCTGGCGGGTCGCGCCATCGCGGGAGGAGCCCACGTGGACGCGACACCGGCGGTCTGGTTCGCCGGGACGGCCGGACGAACCGGCGGGGCCCCCTTCTTCTTCTTCTTGATACGCCGCCGGCGGGTCAGCAGGTACATGCCGCCCGCGACGAGCGCCACCACCGAAAGGACGAGGTACAGAAGAACCATTTCCTCAGCTGGCATCCGGCGGAGAGCCTCCCTTTCGCCGATTCCCGGCGTGCATCAGTGACTTAAAGCAGCAACCACGTAGTGCTGAAGTATGGCATCCGGGTTAGCCCAGTCAACCAGAGTTGCGCCCAACTCGTTCGACCAAACCTGGTTATGGCGGGACGGCGCCTTCGATGACGAGGCGCCCGGACGCAACCCCCGGCACCGTGATGTCCGCTTCCAGCGAATGACCTCCGGCGCCGAGCGGGGCGCCGGTGACGGCGTGCACCACGATGCGGCGGCCGAGCGGCAGGTCGAGGCGGCGCGGCATCGGCGCCAGGCCGGCGTTGGTCTCGATCTGCAGGTCGTGGCGCGCAAGGATCACGCCGTCGAGGCGAAGGCCGGTGACGCCGACGAGCACCGCCGGCCTGGTGCGGTTCTCCAAAGCGAAGCTGAGGCCGTGCGGTTCCGACCTCAAGCTCGTCACGTCCGCGAGAAGCTCGGCGAGATAGCGCGGGATCTCCGGCCGCGGGCGAGGCGGCGGGAGGTTCGAAGTGACGGTGAAGTGGAGCTCGGTCCGGTCGATCTCCCGGCCGGCGATGGAGAGGGACGCCTCGAACGTGTAGTCGCCCTCGGCGGGCAGCGGCAAGCTGAGCGTCGTGGCACTCACCGCTGGTTCCGACGCCGTCGGAATCTCCACCTCGGCCACGCCTGAGTAGGACTTTCGCTGCATCGCGTCGCGCAGCCGGTTGATCCCTCTGGTTCCGGCGGCGCGATCGCGCGACACCGACCAGCGCAGGCCGCCGCGCCCGTAGATCTCGGGGTCGTCGTTGACGATTACGATGCGAGCTCCAAACGGCACGTCCGGTTTCTGCAAGATCCCGAACGGCCGGTCGGGCTCGAAAGCCAGCGGCTGGATGATGACCCTCGTGGGCTTGAACGCGCGCGCCAGGGCGTCGAGCGCGGGCTTGGGGCGGCGCGCGCTGTCGACCAGGCCGAAGCCGATGCCGGGAAACGGATCCACCAGATGGAACGCAAAGGCGCCCCAGCACGACTCGAGCTTTCGTGTACGCATGTGCTCGGCGGCGAAGCGCACGACATCAGCCTGGTATGCCTGCGAGGCGTCGACGTACGACTCGAGGCTCTGATAAGCGGACGGCAGCCCGGCCCCGCGCTCCGCCCAGTTGACCGGCTGGAATCCGGCGTAGCGCCACGACGGCTCGTCGTCCGCGACCGGCCAGCGAGGCTCGATGCCGTTCCAGGCGGGCGAGTCGGCCGCAGGCAGCGACTGGGCGCCGAACGCGGTGACCATCAACGGCTCGACCTGCGCGAGATCGTGCCATGAGCCGCTCGACCACCCGAGCATCAGGTGAAGATCGATGTCGCCGGAGGCGGCCAGCGCGGGGCGGCTCGGATCCAGGCGGTCGAACGAACCTTTCAGGTCATGGTCGATCGAATGGTTCTGCCGCACGGCATGGACGTCACCCAGGTCGGCGTTGGTGGACAGCCAGGGTGGGTCGTCGTGCGCGATCCACAGGGCGACGGAGGGCCGGTTGTACAGCATCTCCACCATCTCGGACTGCTGCTCGCGCGCCGAGCTCTCGAAGAACCTCACGTCTTCGCCTCGTGCGTGGTACGCGTAGGTGCCGGTGAGCGGAAGGTCCTGGAGCACGAGCATCCCCGCCACGTCCGCGCGCCTGTAGAAATCTTGCGGTAGCACGTTCGCGACGACGCGCAGCGCGTCGATGTTGGCCGCACGCGCGATCGCGATGTCCTCGTCGAAGCGCTCCGCGGTCAGCTCATCGAGCCGGTGCGATGGGGCGTAGCACGCGCCGCGCAGAAACGTCGGACGGCCGTTGACGGAAAACGACCACCGCCGCTGACCGATGTCCCACTTGAGCTCGCGGAACGCGAACGTGTCGTCGACGCGCGCCGACTCCACGCCCGACGAGCCGCGGGCAACGAGCTCGGCGCGGTACATCGGCTGGCCCCCCCACCGCCACGGCTCCCACCTCTCGGCGCCGGGGAAGGCAAGACGCATCGTGACCGTCTGGTCCGCACCTCCGGCAAGGTGAAGCTCGCGCTTGAGTCTCAACGCCTCGCGCCCGGGCGCCGGTACGACGAGCTCGACCTCGCCGTCCATCTGCCGGCCGTCGAGGTTGCGCAGACGGGCCTCAACCTCGAGCCGGCCGTCGCCGCCTTCGAAGTGCGGCTTGAGCCGCATCCAGTCGATCGCGATCGGTCCCACGTACTCGAGCTCGACAGGACGCCAGAGCCCGACCGGCACCTCGACCCTGTAGCGCTCCGGCAGGCTCGCGAATGCGGACGCGGGATACGGCTTGAGGTCGCCGTCGTTGAAGAGGCCCATGATGTGGCGCTTCTGTCCGGGAGACTCCACCGGCGACTCGCAGCAGATGACAAGGAGGTTCTCCGCCTTGAGATATGGCGTGAGGTCGAACCCGAACGGCGCGAAGTAGCCGTAGTGGGAGCCGAGCAGCTTGCCGTTGAGCCAGACGTTCGTCGCGAGGAACGCGCCGCCGACGCGCAGCAGCACGCGCCCGCCGTGGTCCGGCCGGGGAAACTCGGTCCGGTACCACACCGACTGGCGACCCTCGTGCGCGGAAAGCTGGCGCGGCACCTCGATCGGTTTCCAGCCGCTGCCCCGCCCGATCGTCAGCCCCTCGGCCTCGCCTTCGCCGAGCGGCACCCACACGGCCTCCCACGCGGTCAGCTCGCGGATGCCGGCGGCGCGCTGTGGCAGTGGAAGGAAAAGGCAGTCGCTCACAAGACGGCTCTCACGTACGCGCCGTCCGCGGTGGCGCAGAACAGCACGGGCCGGCCCATGGCCGCCGCGAAGCCTTCGGTCCGGGCGCGGTCGACCAGCGCGAGGATGCTTCCGCCAAAGCCCGCGCCCATGATCCGGGCCCCTAGACAACCGTCGATGCTCCAGGCCCGCTCGACCAGCGCGTCGACGCCGGGGGTCGAGACCTCGAAGTCGTCGCGGAGGCTCTGATGCGACTCCTTCAGCAAAACGCCGAGGCGCCGGAAGTCGCGCGCCCTCAGCGCTTCCACGAACGCGTGCACGCGCGCGATCTCCGAATCGACATGACGCCTGCGTTTCGCCTGGCCCGCCTCGGCCTCGCGCCGCCGCTGGTTGTAAGGCGTGTCCGCGAGCGACCGGTGCTCGCCGGAATCGATCACCGCGATCGCAAGCTCGTCCGGGAACGGCACGGCCTCGTAGTCCAGCGTCGCGCAGTCGAGCAGCAGCGCGTGTCCGCGCCGGCCCAGCGCGGACGCGAACTGGTCCATTACACCGACCTGCACGCCGGTCGCGCGCTGCTCCGCGCGCTGGCACGCGAGGGCCGCCACTTTGCCGTCCATCTCGGGCCGCAGCCCGGCGGCGACCGCCACCAGCAGCGCCGCCGACGAGCTGATGCCCGCACCAGGCGGCACCTCGGAGATCACGGTGACCGCCTGCGGACCGGCCCCCAGCTCCTCGCCCACCGCCCGGACGTACCCGAGGCCGCCTGGCACGTCGCTTTCCACCGACCACTCGCCGGCACCATGGCCGCGCACGTCGGTGTGCCGGTCGACCGCCGCCGGGAGAACGACCCCGCCCATGTAGTCAACGTGCTCGCCGATGAGGTTGACCCGACCTGGCGCGCGCCCGCGCCACGATTCACTAGATCCCACGCAGCTCCGCGGCCGTGTCCTCGGCGCGCGCATCGAGGATGAACGCCCCCGCGCCGAGCTCTGAGCCTGCGAGGTACTTCAGCTTGTCGCGGGTGCGGTTCGGCGGATAGAACTCGACGTGGAAGTGGTGATGCCGAGCGCCGCGGCCGGGCGGCTTCTGATGCATCGCCATGACATACGGGAGCGGCTTCGCGAAGAGCCGGTCGTACTTCTGCAGCAAACCCTTGAGCGTTCGTGCCAGCGATTCGTCATCTGCATCGTCGAGGTCGGTGAGACCGCCGCGATGTCGCGTCGGCGCGAGGTGCACCTCGTAAGGCCACCGCGCGAACGCGGGCACGAAAGCGATCCAGCGATCGTCTCGCAGAATCGTCCGCTCGCCGTCGCGCTCGCCTTCGATCACGTCGCAGTAAAGACAGCGGCCGGTCTTTCGCATGTGGCGCGCTTCGGCGCTCAGCTCACGCTGAACGACCGGCGGCACGAACGGGTAGGCGTAGATCTGCCCGTGCGGGTGGCTGAGAGTCACCCCGATCACCTCGCCGCGGTTCTCGAACACGTAGACGTAGCGGACGTTGGGCAGCCGGCCCAGCTCGTCGGTGCGATCCCGCCACACCTCGATCAGGTCCCGGATGTGCTCGACGCTCTGCTCGCCGAGCGATGAATCGTGGTCCGGCGTGTAGCAGACGACCTCGCAGCGGCCCTGGTCTTTCGTGTACGAGGGAAAACGATTCTCGAACACGGCGATGTGGTAGTCGGGTTCGGGGATCTCGGTCTCCTGCTTTCCGGGACGTGTCGGGCACAGGGGGCAATGGTCGGCGGGCGGGTGGTAAGTGCGGTCCTGCCGCCAGGGTGCGACCGTGACCCATTCCTCCAGCAGCGGGTGCCAGCGGAGCTCGCTCAAGGCTTCTCGTAATAGATGAGGTACCGGCCGTCAGGTTTGACCACCACCCTTTTCTTCAGGCGGCCTCTAGTCGCCAAGGGCGCGCTGCTCACGGGTCGCCTCACCGGCGCCGCACACGGCGACATGTCTGCGGGGCATCGAGCGAAGAGTTTAGTGGCGAACCGCTGATACAATTCCGGGCGAAGTTCACTGCCCGTGGGGCAAAGGAGGTGAGGCGGAACCTTGGATAAACCGAATCGCGGTGCCAACCGCCTCGTTTGCCAGCCGGGAGCTCGGGAGGACGTAAGCCTCTAAGGGCTTCCAATCCGAAATCCGGCTCCTGGAGTCGGAGGCGGAGCACTGCGAACGTCGACAAACGAGCAAGGGCCCGGTCTTCGGGCCCTTGTCTTTTTCCA
>DAIPXW010000176.1:0-5292 GCA_036783075.1 Candidatus Dormiibacterota bacterium
CGCGGCCAGATCGCCGTCGCGCTGGCCGAAGCGGCGCGTGCGATCGGCGTCGAAGGGGACGTGCGCGACCTCGAGCTGGGCCGGGCGAAAGGCGGCCTGCACGGGGAGTATGCGAGCTCGGCGGGGATGAAGCTCGCCCGCGTCCTCAGGCAGCCCCCGGCTCAGATCGCCGAACGCCTTGCGGAAACGATCGAGGTCGCCGGTGGCGCCGCCACCGCCGTGGCCGACCACGGCTACGTGAACTTCCGTCTGACTCCGGGTTGGCTCCAGCGGCTGGTGACCGAGGTGGCCCTGGCGGGACCGCGCTACGGAGCCAACGATATGGGCCGGGCGGAACGGCTTCAGGTCGAGTTTGCGAGCATCAACCCCACCGGTCCGCTCCACATCGGGCATGGTCGCGGCACGATCCTCGGCGATTCGATCTGCCGAGTCCTCGAGTTCACCGGGCACGACGTGCATCGTGAGTATTACGTCAACTCTGACAACACCCAGACGAAGCGCTTCGGCGCATCCGTCTACGCGCGGCTACACGGCCAGGAGCCGCCCGAGGGCGGTTACGCGGGGGAGTACGTGACCGACATCGCGGCGATGGCCCGCCACGACATCCCCGGCATCGAGTCGCTGCCGGAGGCGGAGGCGGAGCCTGCGCTGCGGATGTACGCGCTCGGGAAGATGGTCGACCGCATCAAAGCGACCGTCGCCCGCCTGAACATCCACTACGACGAGTGGTTCTGGGAGAACCGGCTGTGGGAGACGGGCCTTCCGCAAGCCGCGATCGAGCGATTGCGCGAATCGGGGCATCTGAAGGAGCGCGACGGCGCCCTGTGGTTCGCGCCGGCGCTCGAAGAAAAGGTGCAGGGCGGCGGTCCGATCGTCGAGGAGGAAGACCGCGTGGTCATCCGCTCGAACGGCCAGCCGACCTACTTCGCCTCGGACCTCGGGTACCTGCTCAGCCGCTTCGAGCAGCGCGGATACGAAAGGGTCATCGAGGTGTGGGGCGCCGATCACCACGGGTACGTGCCGCGCATGAAATCGGCAGCCGCGGCGCTGGGCATCGATCCGTCGAAGCTCCACATCATCCTTCACCAGATGGTCAATCTCACCGAAGGCGCCGCGCGCGGCGCATCGGTGAAGATGTCGAAGCGCGCCGGACGCTTCGTCACTTTGGACGAGCTGATCGACCGCGTCGGCTCGGATGCCGTGCGGTACTTCTACCTGCTCAGGTCCCCCGACACGACCATCGAGTTCGACCTTGAGCTTGCGGTCACGCAGAGCAGCGAAAACCCCGTTTACTACGCTCAGTACGCGCACGCGAGGCTCGTCAACGTCGAGGGTGCGGCGGCCGAGAAGCACGCGCGGCTGCCGGAGCAGGCGGATGTTTCGCTGCTGGTCGAACCCTGGGAGCTGGACGTGGCGCGACAGCTGGCGTACTGGCCGGAGGTGGTCGAGGACTCGGCACGCCTGCTCGAGCCGCATCGAATTCCTTACTACGTTCAGGACCTGGCGACTGCGGTACACCGCTTCTACCACGCCGGGAACGAGAAGAGCGACCATCGCGTCGTGGTCGACGATGCGCAGCTCACGAGGGCGCGGCTCGAGCTGTGCCGGGCGGCGCGTCACACTTTGAAGGCGGCGCTCGACTTGATGGGCGTCAGCGCGCCCGAGCGCATGTAGCAGGCGCGCAGCACGCGCCCGCATTAGATAAGGAGTAGCGATTGGACGTCACCTGGCTCGGACACGGCTGTTTCAGGCTGAGAGGCCGCGGCGCTGCCGTCGTCACGGACCCCTACCCGCCGTCGATCGGCCTGAAGCTCTCCCGGCTTGACGCCGACCTCGTGACCGTGAGCCACGACCACGACAACCACAGCTACACGCAGGCCGTGCGCGACCCCTACGAGATCCGCGGTCCCGGCGAGTACGAGGTGGCGGGCGTGAGCGTGATCGGAATCCCCACGTTCCACGACGCCGAGAAGGGCGCCAAGCATGGGCGCAACACCGTCTACCTGATCGAGATCGACGATGTCCGGGTGTGTCACCTCGGCGATCTCGGCCACGGGCTCGACGACTCCGAGGCGGAGGCGATCTCGTCGCCCGACGTCCTGCTTGTACCGGTCGGAGGGCGCAACGCCATCACGGCAGCCCAGGCGGCCCAGGTCGTCCGCCAGCTCGAACCGCGGTACGTGGTGCCGATGCACTATGCGATTCCGGGCCTCAAGGTCGACCTCGACCCGGTCGACAGGTTCCTGAAGGAGATGGGCGTCACCGCCACCGAGCCACAACCCAAGCTCTCAGTTCAGGCTTCGTCAGGCGAATACGAGACAAAAGTAGTCGTCCTGGAGTCGAAAGCCGAACCCAAGTCCTGAAGCAGCTTTCCTTGAACCGAAAAGGTTTAAGTCTTGCCGCCAAGCCGGTAAGATTCATAAAACCGCCCTGGAGGTCTAGATGTCGAAGTACGTTTTCGTGACCGGGGGTGTCGTCTCCTCGTTGGGAAAGGGCATCACTGCGGCGTCGATCGGGAACATCCTGAAGGCCCGCCACCTCACCGTCTCCCTTCAGAAGCTCGACCCCTACCTCAACGTCGACCCCGGCACGATGAGCCCGTACCAGCACGGTGAGGTGTTCGTCACGGACGACGGCGCTGAGACCGACCTGGACCTGGGCCATTACGAGCGCTTCGTCGACGAGAACCTGACCGTGGCGTCGAACGTGACCACCGGCAAGATCTACCAGGAGGTCATCGCGCGGGAGCGGCGTGGTGACTACCTCGGCGCCACCGTGCAGGTGATCCCGCACGTGACGAACGTGATCAAGGAGAAGATCCTCCGCGCCTCTCGCGATCCACAGGCGGACGTCGTCGTGGTCGAGGTGGGGGGGACCGTCGGCGACATCGAGAGCCTCCCCTTCCTCGAAGCGATCCGCCAGCTGAAGAACGACCTCGGGCGGCAGAACGTCTTCTACGTCCACTGCTCGCTCGTGCCCGTCGTGCGGGGCCAGGAGATGAAGACGAAGCCGACGCAGCACTCGGTGCAGGCGCTTCGGGCGATCGGTATACAGCCCGACGCCATCATCTGCCGCTCGGAGATCGCGATCGATGCCGATTTGAAAGAGAAGATCGCGCTGTTCACCGACGTCGCGCGCGAAGCTGTGGTCTCGGTCCCCGACGTCGACTCCATCTATGAGGTGCCGTTGATGCTCGAGGCTTCCGGCCTCGGCAGGGTCATGGCCAGGCACTTCGAGCTCGACGAGGCATCCCATGCGCCGGACCTTGAACCATGGACCAAGCTCGTCGACAGGATCAAGCACCCGCGCGCCACGGTGCCGATCGCGATCGTCGGCAAGTACATCGCGCTGCCAGACGCCTACCTCAGCGTCATCGAGTCGCTCAAGCACGCCGGCATCCACCACAACCTGGCCATCGACATCCACTGGGTCTCGTCCGAGAAGCTCGACGCGGGGGACATGTCACCGCTGCTGGGCGTGGCTGGCATCGTCGTGCCGGGCGGTTTCGGTTACCGCGGCATCGAGGGCAAGGTGCAGGCCTCGCGCTATGCCCGTCACAACCGGATCCCGTACCTGGGCCTGTGCCTCGGGATGCAGTGCGCGGTCATCGACTTCGCGCGCGAGGTGCTCGACGCGCCGGACGCCAACTCCACCGAGTTCGCCGCATTCACCTCAACCCCTGTGATCGACCTCATGCCCGAGCAGCGCAACGTCGACCAGATGGGCGGCTCGATGCGGCTCGGCCTCTACCCGTGCAAGCTGGTGCCCGGCACCCTCGCGCACAAGGCTTACGGCGAAGAGGTCGTCTACGAACGACACCGCCACCGCTTCGAGTTCAACAACGAGTACCGCGAGGTCATGTCCGACGCGGGAATGGTTTTCAGCGGCGTGTCGCCCAACGGCAGGCTGGTGGAGATCGTCGAGCTCGCGGATCATCCCTGGTTCGTGGCCAGCCAGTTCCACCCCGAGTTCCGCTCGCGACCCAACCGCGCGCACCCGCTGTTCCGCGACTTCGTACGGGCGGCGTTCCTGCAGAGCGGAATCGACCAGATGGAGCTTCGCCCGGCGGAGCTGCTGGAAGAGACCGAAGGCAACTGATCCCCGTGGAGCAGCAGAGGAGCGGGATCCCCTCTTTCGAGGCGCGCGCCGAGCTTTCGCTCGAGCTCGTCCACGCGACCGAGGCTGCCGCCCTGGCTGCGGCCCGGCTGCTGGGCAAGGGTGATCCCGACCGTGTGATCGAGTCGGCCGGTGAGGCCATGCGGCGAGCTCTCGAGAGCTCGTTCGTCTCGGGCAGTGTCGCCCGGAGCCCGCGAAACCAGACCTACCTTGCGCAGGGGACCGTGATCAATGGCGCCGGGCGCATGACGGATTTCGGGCTGTCCCCGGTGGAGGGCGCAAGCCAGGTGGCCCGCGGCGCCGCAAACGCGGTGTCATTGCTTGTCGCGGTTGAGCCGGGAGGGTTCGCTCAACTTCCGAACATCTGGCACGTCGAGAAAATCGTCGCGGGACCGGCCGCGCGTGGCGCGATCGACCTCGACGATCCGATCGCGGACAACCTTCGCCGGATCGCGTTTGCGCGCGACGCCAGGGTCCAGGATCTCACTGTCGCCGTGCTCGACCGTCCGCGACACCAGGACCTCGTCGCGGAAGTTGCCGCGGCGGGTGCTCGAATCCTCGCCCTCGAGGAGGGCGACTTCGCCGGCTCGGTCATGGCCGCGATGCAGGGGACGGGAGTGGATGCCGCGATCGGGATCGCGGACCTGCAGGCGACGCTGTTGGCGGCATGCGCCGTCAGGTGCCTGGGAGGCGAGATTCAGGCACGCCTGTGGCCGCGCAACGACGAGGAGCGCGCGCTGATCGGCGACCAGGCCTCGCGGATTTACGGGGTCATGGACCTCGCTCCGGCGACCGACATCAACGTGGCCATCACAGGCGTGACCGGCGGCCAGCTGCTTCCCGGCGTGATGTTCGGCAGCGGCTATGCCGAGACCTCATCGCTGCTCATGTCGAGCCGGCACGCGACGGTGCGCCGTCTCTCCACACGCCATCACGTCGTCGGGGACCCGAGCTAGGGCCCTCGCGGCGGCCGTGGCCACCGCGTTCGCGCTGGGCGCCTGCACCGGATCCGCGGGCACGGCTGCTCTGCCCACGCCCACCCCGGTCCCCAGTCCTTCGCCTTCGCCCTCGGCGAGCCCGATCCCCTGCGTCCAGCCTGTGGCGCGCCCGGCGGCGTCGGGGGTCGCATCGGCCGGCCCAGTGCTTCTGCTGGCGTCAGGCCTGAACGGTCCTGAC
>DAIPXW010000177.1:0-5255 GCA_036783075.1 Candidatus Dormiibacterota bacterium
GTTGAAATCGTAATAGAGCACGGCTGAGATCACGAACCCGACGAGGAACGTGATGTCTCCGACTGCCGGGTTGTTGGTCGGAATAGGTCCGACGTACAGGCCGAACACGTTTGCGAACAGGTAGATCGACACCACTACGCCCGCCGCCATTGCGACCACGCCCTGCCAGCGAAAAACCCTGGTGTTGTAGAAGATCGACTCGTCGCCGTAATCACCCCGGCGCAGCCAGTAGTCGACGAAGACGACGGCGAGCCAGGGGGCTATCCAGTAGCTGATCAGGAGCAGGAAGTTCTCATATTTGGTGCCCGGGCCGACATTGGCCTGGAAGATGACGCCGAGCAGGAACCCGATCACTCCGACGATGATGGCCAGCGCAGCGCGGCGCTGCTTCAGGGTCATTCCCATCTCTTTGATCCCAAGTGAGACCAGGGACATGGTGCCGCTGTAGATGTTGATGGCGTTCGCGGCCACCGCGCCGACCGCGATGCAGATCAGGGTCAGGTAGTAGATGGGGTCGGGCATGGCCCTCTGCAGCTGCGCGGTCGGGATGTCCGTCGCGCCCCACTTGGTGCCCGCGACGGTCACCACCACGGCACCCGCGAGCTCGAGCACGATGCAGGACAGGAAGACCCCGAAGCCGGCCCAGAAGCCGACCATCCTCCGGTTTGTGGTGGGGGGGAGGTAGCGCGTGTAGTCGGCGGCGAACGGGTTCCAGCCGACGGCGTACCCGAAGGCCGCAGTGAACGCGAGGAACCAGCCTCCAGGGATCGACGGCTGGCTGAAGCCGTAGTTGCCGTGGATGAAGATGAAGAAGCAGGCCACGATGAACACCGTCCCGAGCAGCGGCAGCGCAACGCGTTCGAAAACGTGGATCAGGTTGTGGCCCAGGGTGGCGATCACGACCTGCGCGATCACGATCACCAGGAAGGCGAGCCAGAACGGGAAGTTGAAGCTCGGAAACAGCGCCTGGATGGCGAATGCGCCGCTGACGCTGTTCACGATGAACCAGCCGAACGAGGCCGTGACGCCGTTGAGGGCGGCCGGCAGGATGTTGCCGAGAAAACCGAAGGCGCCCCGACTCTCGACCATCATCGGAACCCCGAACTTCGGGCCCCACGACGAAAGCACGGCGTGCGAGACCGACCCGAGAGCGGTTCCGATGATGATCGCGGTCGCCGCCTCCCAAAGGTTGAGGCCCAGGTAGGCGACGGCGATGACCCCGATGAAGACGGTCGCGAACTCGAGGTTGGGGGAGAGCCAGGTCCAGAAGAGCTGGATGGGCTTGCCGTGCCTCTCCTTGAGCGCGATGTACTCAACACCGCCTGGTTCGACTGTGGCGACCCTCTCGCCGTACTCGCCCTCTCTGACGGGTACGTGCTTCTCGACTTCTTCAGCTACCTGCATCTGGCTCAACCCCTCCGTGGTGACAGCCGGTTAACGTCCGAAGTTTAAGGAGTGCTAGGGTCGGCGTCGATGCTCGATTTGCTCCTGCGGGGCGCCAGGCTGCCAGGCGAGACCGAAACCCGGGACATCGGCATCCGCGACGGGCTGATCGCCGAGCCTGAACCGGAGGCCCGCCAGGTGATCGACCTCGGCGGCCTGCTGGTGACGCCGGCGCTCGTTGAGCCCCACATCCACCTCGACGCCGTGCTCACCGTGGGCGAGCCGCGCCATAACCAGACCGGATCGCTTTTCGAGGGGATCGCCATCTGGGCCGACCGGGTTAAGGACCTCAGCGTCGACGACGTGAAGAGCCGCGTCCGGACCGTGCTGCGATGGCAGCTCGCGAACGGGGTCCAGTTCGTCCGGAGCCACGTCGACGTGTGCGACCCGGAGCTGCGGGCGGTTCGCGCGCTCGTCGAGCTTCGGAAGGAGATCGGCGAGCAGATGACGCTCCAGCTCGTGGCTTTTCCGCAGCAGGGGATCATGTCGTTCGAGGGCGGTGAGGACCTCATGCGGCGCGCGGTCGACCTGGGCGTCGACGTGGTGGGCGCGATTCCGCACTTCGAGCTGACGCGCGAGTACGGAGAGCGCTCGGTCAAGTTCGCAATGTCTCTGGCCGCCGACAGGGGCCTGCGCGTCGACATCCACTGCGACGAGACGGACGACGACCACTCGCGCTTCGTCGAGGTGATGGCCGCGGAAACGATCCGCCTGGGGATGGGCGGCCGTGTGACGGCAAGCCACACCACCGCGATGCACTCGTACAACAACGCCTACGCGTACCGGCTGATCAACAACCTGAAGCGCGCCGGCCTCCACATGGTCACGAACCCGCTGGACAACTCGACGCTGCAGGGCCGGTTCGACACCTACCCGATCCGGCGCGGCCACACCCGTGTGAAGGAGCTTCTGGCGGCGGGTGTCAACGTATGCGTCGGGCACGACTCGGTCATGGACCCCTGGTACCCGCTCGGCTATGGCGACCCACTGCAGGCGGCCTTCGTGCTCGCCCATTACGGGCAGATGTCCGGCCACGGCGAGCTGCGGACGCTCATCGACATGATCACCAGGAACCCCGCGCGCGCCCTCGGCCTCGAGCGCTATGGCCTCGAGCCCGGGTGCCGGGCCGACCTGTGCGTGTTCGCGGCGCCCACCGAGATGGACGCGATCCGCCTGGTAGCCCCTCGCAAGCTCGTGCTGCGCGCGGGCAAGGTCGTGGGGCGAACCGAGCCGTCCCACACCACGGTGGTGTGGGACGGCCGCGAAGAGGCGGTCGACTTCCTCAAACCGGCGCCGCGCTGACCCCTCCGCGCGCCCGCAGCCATCCTTTTTGACGGTACGGAGCCTCGCCCTTTCAAGGTGGCGGGTCGCAGCGGGTCGCGCAACACTTCAGAAGTGGCATTCCGAGCGGTGGCGATCGCGGCCCTGTGCATGATCGGCGCCGCGTGTGGTGGCGGCGCGGCGGCGGCGACGGCGCCCTCGATGCCGTTCGGGATGGACGCCCAGAACGCCAGTGGGGTGTCAGGCGTCGGTCACGTGGTCACCGAGCTGGGGTCGTTCACGGTCACGATCCAGCTGACCGGCCTCGTGCCCCTCTCATCGCACGCGTCCCACGTGCACATCGGAAGCTGCGCCAGCCCGGGCGGCATCGCCTATGCCCTCTTGCAGGTCATGGCGGACTCGCACGGGCAGGCCTCGGCCACCACCAGGGTCACGGAGGACTACTCCCTGCCGAGGACCGGCTGGTATGTCAACGTGCACCTCGGTCCCAACATGAACGAGTCGGAGTACGCGCCAAGCGTCTCCTGCGGTGATCTACCGGTGGCCTGACCTGAGATCCCTCCGCGCGCCACTTGACACTCCTCCTAAGCTGGACTCTGTGAGCAGAGGCTTTCGAGACGCCGACTCGACCCAGGAGCAGAGCGAGAAGGCCAACAGCTCCACGATCGACCTCATCCTCGAGCAGGACCGCCTCCAGGCGGCCCGCTCCGCCGAGCGCCGCGCGCGCGGAACGTACGGGATCTGCGAGGACTGCTCCAGGGAGATCGCTGCCGAGCGGCTCGAGGCACTGCCTGACGCGACCCGCTGCATAACGTGCCAGGCGGAGTGGGAGGCGACCAACCGCTGATCGACTCCCGGGCGAGGACCGGGCCTGAGGCTGCCCGCCCCAGACCCGGCTCTTCAGTAGGAGATCACGCGGTCGGTGCAGGCCTTGCCGGGATCCCACGCCGCTCGCCGGCGGTCTCAACTCCGTCCGGTCCCGCGATGACATAGGCGAGCATCGCTATGACGCCGAAGCTGAGCAGGCCCAGGATCAGCAGGACGACGAACCATGCCTTGTCCTCCAGCCTCGCCGTGTTGAGCACGGCGCCGATCCAGGCGACGAACTGGCCGATCGCGCCGGCCACCATCACCAGCCCGCCCAGCGCGGCGACCGTGATCATGGCCCAGCCGAATACGGTTTCCTGGACGCCTACGACGTCTGGTCCGTTGTAGACGAAATTGCCGCTGGCGAAAGCCAGAATGCCGGCCAGGACCGACAGGACCAGCCCACCGCCGATGGCGAGCAGGCTGCCGACGAAGACTCTAGTGATTGTCTGCTTGGACATCTAAATCACCTCCACGTTCAAGGTGCCATGGCGCGCGGGTGCGGCCAAGTGCGCCACGTCCCGCCGCGGCCGGGACCTCCGGCTACGCCGAGGGTCCCCACGAAGTCAGGACGTTCAGCAGTCGCGCCGTGGTCCCGCTTCCTCATCGGACGTCGGCAGACCGCCAAACAGGCGGTTTGGAGAGGTCATAGGCCTCCCCTGCAGGGGGACTGCAGCCCCTGCCGGGGTCTTCCTTCAAGGCTGAGACTCAGGTCATGGAAGCTGAGATCGAGGTACCGGAGAAGCCGCTCTCCCTTGTCCTGTTTTCGGGAACCGACGACAAGCTGAACGCGGCGGCTGTTTTGACCGTCGGCGCTGCGGCGATGGGCCGGCCGGTCAACGTGTTCCTGCAGTACTACGCGCTGGACGCATTCCGCGCCGGGAAGGTGCAGGCCGACCACGCGCTTTCCGCCGAGGCGACGGTGTCGCAGGCCCCCGTGATTCGCGCACACCCCGGCCAGCACTGGAGCGAGCTACTGCGGCAGGCGAAAGAGGTGGGCGAGGTGAGCATCCAGGCCTGCGCTCTTTCGATGGACATGTTTCACCTGAAGCAGGCGGACCTCGATCCGCTGGTGGACGGCGTTGAAGGCGTGGCCGCATTCATGGCCTCCGCCTCCGACGGCCAGGTCGTATTCATCTGACGGAGGACCTATGAGCACCCTGCAAGTCGACAAGACGATCGACGCCCGCGGCATGGCGTGCCCGGGACCTCTCATGAACCTGATCGGGGCCATCCGGCAGGGCCAGGTCGGCCAGGTCTTCGACGTCCTCTCGAGCGACGAGGGTTCGAAGACCGACATCCCCGCCTGGGTTGCCAAGGCGAAGCAAGAGCTGGTCGAGGTCCGTCCCGACGACGGATTCACGCACTTCATCGTGCGTAAGGCGAGGTGAGCATGAGCAACGACGTTCTCGTGCTCGGTGGCGGCGTAGGTGGCACGATCGTAGCCAACCTGGTCGCCAAGGACGTGGGCGACCGTGCCCGGGTCACCCTTGTCGACGCCACCGGGATCCACGTCTACCAGCCGGGCTTTCTGTACGTGGCCGTCGATCAGGAAAAGCCGTCCGCGCTGAAGCGCCCCGAGGCCGATCTTCTCCGCCCCAACGTCAAGCTGGTCGTCGACCGGGTGACTCGAATCGACCCGTCGGTGCAGAAGGTCGTGCTGA
>DAIPXW010000178.1:0-5238 GCA_036783075.1 Candidatus Dormiibacterota bacterium
CCGTGCGCGGCACGCCCAGCACCTCGTAGTAGTCCCTGGCCTTAGGCATCGCTGGATGTACTTACCCGCATCAGGTGGCCGGCGAACCCCGGGCGCGGGTGGTATCCGAGCTCCTGGTTGATGTGAAGCATCGGCGCGTTCTCCGAGTCGTTGTCCGTGTAGACGTACCGCACGCCGAGCTCGGCCGCCTGCGCTAGCGACTGGAGCTTGACGGCCCGGGCCAGGCCTCGACCGCGATGCTGTGGATCGCAGCACGTGTACCCGGTCCAGATGCTGCCGCGCACCGGTGGAAAGCGCAGGTACGACATCGCTACCGGTTCGTCGCCCCGAAGCACGACCCACCACCGATCGCCAGGACGGTCGGGCGCGCCGATCCTCTCCGTGAAGTTCTGGAAGGTCTCCGGGAGGATCGGGAAGGTGGTCGGGATGTCTTTTCTTGTCCTCGTGTCCAGCGCGTGGAGGGCTTGGAACTTGTCCGGCGCGCGCCATTCGGCCACGGTCGACAGCCGGTAGCCGCCGGACTCCGCCTTCTCCCGCGCTACCCGCGCCTCCGCGATCAGCCCCGCGCCCCTTGCTCCGACGTCAAGCTCCCACACCTTCTCCAGCCGGTCGCGCTCGTACCCCACGCGCTTCAACGCATCGAGCATCTCGGGTTCGTCCTCTGCCGCGTACGCCTCGAGGATGCGCGACCCGCCCTCCACCGCCTGGTCGCTGATCCACCGCCAGAGGGTCACGAGCAGGTCGATGCTCATGGCGGCCTGGTCGAGGGCCACACCGACCTCGCAGTGGCGCTTGGGGTCCTGCTCGGGCGGACCGTGTAGCCAGTCAACGTAGGCGACGGGCCGGCCTTCGATCTGCGCGATGTGGCGGCCTGTCGCCCACCCCGCTCTGAGGTGCTCCCAGCGATAGCGCATCACGACCGGGTCCGAGGCGAAGGCGGGATACGCCGCGGTCATCAGGTCGGCCGCGAGCGCGGCGTCCTCGAGCGTGGCGGCCCGGAACAGCAGCTGGGTCACGAGCAGAATGTAACCAGTGGACCGTACCGGCCATATCTGGAGCACTGGCCGTTACAGTCCACTAGAGAGGAACGATTTCGGCGCGGATGCCCGACGTTCCGACCTCGAGCATGCCCACCGACGGGCGCTCGACGCGCCGCAGGTGCCTCGCCACCTGCAGCCAGCACCACTCGAACCATCCGACCGTTTGCTCGAGGCGGCGCGCGGCGGTTGTCGAGCTCCACTGGTGCACCGCTCCGGGGTTGAAGATGAGCGTGCCGTCGATGGTCTCGATGCGCGGGCGGTGCGTGTGGCCGTACACGATCGCGTCCGCGTCGGGAAACCGGCGTTTCAAAGCCCGGGGCAGCCTGCGGTGCGGTTGGAAGTAGCCGAGGCTGAGGGTCCAGAGCAGAGTTTGAGGCTCCTCGAGCCAGCGGCTGCGGTTGCCGTGGACGACGACGATTCGCCTGCCTTCGATCACCACCTCGCGGCTGGACGGGAGCTGTGGCATCGCCTGGTCGTGGTCGCCCCTCACCGCGTCGACGGGCGCGACGCGTCGCAAAGCTGAAAGCGTCTCTTCGGCGTTGACGTCACCCGCATGAAGGATCAGGTCGACGCGCTCGAACGCCTTGAAGACGGCGTCGGGAAGGCGCTCGATGAACTCGGGGCAGTGGGTGTCCGCAATCACACCGATGCGCATGTTCACGCCGCGCGGACGCGCGGTTCTCCGCGCGGCATGGTGAGCAGGACGATCAGCGGCGCGAGGCTGAGCACGGCGGCGATCCCGAACACGACGGCCTGGCCTGCACCGAACGCGGCGGCCCCGATGAGCGGGCCGATCACCCCACCGACGTAAAACGGAAACAGGATCTGGCCGAGCACGGCGCCGCGTCGCTCGGGGCTGACCGTCGCCGCCATCACCGCCATGCTCGCCGTGAGGATCGCGGCGGCGAAGACGCCGTTCGCGAACAGCGCCGCCGCGAACAGGACGATGCCGTGGCTCAGTCCCACCGCGGTCAGCGCGGCCGCCGAGCCGATGGACGTGAGGCTGAGCACCGACACATGCCCGAAACGCTGCATCACGAGACCCCACAGCGGCGAGGCGATCGCCTGACCAAGCCCGACCGCGGACAGCACGACGCCGACCGCGGTCACCGTGTCGCCCGGAGCGAGCCGAGCGATGTAGATCGGGGCATACGGGATTACGGTCCAGAAGCCGACCTGCGACACGGCGGTCGCGAGGAAGAGCCTCCACACCAGCGGCTTGCTCATGATCTCGGTCAGCGCTCCCCGGAGCAGGCTCAGGACTCGCAAGTCGGCAGGTCGGACGTGCTCGCCCTCGCGCATCAACACCACCAGCAGTACAGCCATCGCCGCGGAGAGCGCAGCGTCGAAGAGCAGCATTCCCCGCACGTCCACGTGGTGCACGAGCAGCGAGCCGAGGATGGGCCCGACCGTCCGGCCAGCCGGCGAGCCCGCGCCGACGATGCCGACGGCAAGCGCCAGTCGCTGCTTGGGCGTGGTCGAAGCCTGGACTGCGAGCATCACGCCCGTGTTGCCGAGGATGAAGCCGTTCAGCGAACGGAATCCCAGCGCCATCCATGGGTTGGTCGCCAGGGCCCAGCCGGCGAAGATCAGGGCCTCGAGCGCGGCGCTTCGAACGATCACAAGCTTGCGGCTGTATCGGTCGGCGAGCACGCCCCAGAACGGAGCGAGGGGCAGGGCGAGGATCCAGCCGAGGCTGGACATGGCGGCGATCCAGCCCGGGACCTGGGAGGCGGGTACGTGCAGCTCGCGCAGGTAGTACGGGGTGTAGGCCGTGAGCTGGTTCCAGGACATGCTCTCGACGCAGGTGGTCGCCGCGAAAAGCGCGGCCAGCACAACCCAGCCGGCGAGCGCCGAGGTGCGAGGTTGAGTCTGCATCGGGCGCCTAAAGCTTATCCGGCCTCCATTCATGACAGTTTTGCTCTGTGACTTGACAAAT
Organism: Candidatus Dormiibacterota bacterium; assembly: GCA_036783075.1. GTDB lineage: Bacteria > Chloroflexota > Dormibacteria > Dormibacterales > Dormibacteraceae > Palsa-870. The sequence continues at coordinate 2,980 of DAIPXW010000178.1, forward strand.
TGGTAAGACGTAGGTTCTAATTTGACTCATGAATGACTTGCGACGTGAAATCTTGAGCCAGGTGGCGAACGGTACCCTGACCGCCGAAGAGGGCGCCGCCCGCCTTGAATCACTCGAGGCTGGCCCGCCTGCCTACGAGACCGCGACCGCCACCCAGGCGCCCGCTCTTCCTGCAGGCACCGCTACGCGGCAGGTCAAGGTCCTGTCGCAGTTCGGCAGCGCGGAGGTCGTCGGCGACGCCAGCGTCGCCTACGCGGTGGCGGACGGGCCGCACCAGGCCCGGCAGGAGGGCGACACCATGGTGATCGAGCACGTCCCCTTCGAAGACAACAACAGCTTCTCGTTCGGCCGGGGCGACCAGCGGCGCATCGTGATCAACGGGTTCGACATCCAGCGGCGCAAGCTGACGGTCCGCATGAATCCGGACCTGGCCCTTGTCGCCAACGTGCAGGCCGGCAACGTCCGGGTCGAAGGTGTCCACGGGCCGATCTCGAGCGAGGTGCAGGCCGGCAATTGCAGGGTGGAGGATTTTCGCGGCCCGCTCAACCTGGTCGTCCAGGCAGGGAACGTCTCGGCAAGCGGCCGGCTGGACAGCGGGGCCAGCAAAGTTCGATGCGAGATGGGCTCGGTGAAGATCAACCTCGAGAAAGGCTCGAGCGTGCGCATCACGGCGCACGCGACCCTCGGCAAGGTGGCCATCGAGGGCGAGGGCGGCGAGCGCGCCATGGTCGGTCAGTCGGGGCGCGACGTCACGATCGGCTCGGGGGCCGGCACGCTGGAGGTCGAGTGCACCATGGGCAACGTCAGGGTGCAGGCGGATTGAAAACCAAGGTCCGCGGCCGGCGACCGCCTCTCAACTGCCCGGTCTGCAACGAGCGGCTCGCTCTCACGCGGTTGAGCTGCCCGGCGTGCGACACCGAACTCTCGGGCGGCTTCGTCACCTGCGAGTTCTGCGTGCTGTCTGACGAGGACCGCGACGTGCTGCGCGTGTTCCTCGCCTCGCGCGGGAACATGAAGGAGCTCGAGCGCCACCTCGGCGTCAGCTACCCGACAGCGCGCGGCCGCTTCGACGCGCTGCTCGGCAAGCTCGGCATCGACCGCGCGCCCTCCGCGCCCTCCCCCACCCGGCTGGAGTTGATGGAGCAGGTCGCCCGAGGAGAGATTGATGTCGATGAAGCCCTGAAGCGCCTGGAAACCGACTGAGGAGGCTTGACGATGAACCCCATGGAACGCGCCGACCACGCTCCCGAAGAGTTCGCCCGCAACCTGGCGGAGCAACAGGAGCGCATGCTGCAGGCAGGCGCGCTGGTCTACTACGCGCACTCGCGTTCCGGCCTGCTCGCGCGGTTTCTCCAGCGCATGGCGGACCGGATCGATCCGACCGGAGAAGCCCGGAAGAGCCTGCGCTGACTACCTGACGCCGGCAGCCGCCAGGCCGGCGGCATGGGCGCTTCCGGCGTCCGCCCCCGCGTCAAGCGCGTGAACCGCCGCGGTGGCGAATGCGTGGGCGCGGCGCTGGTCGAGGTTCAAGTCGATGTTCCCCAGCGAGAACCACGCGCAGTATGTCTGGCGTCCGGCTGAGACCGCGACGGGCGGCCGGGCCATCGCAGCGGTCGCCCATTGCACCGCAGTTGCGACGTCCTTGCCGCTCGAGAGGGCCTGGAACGCGCCCTGCGCCGCCGCATGGCAGGCGCTCGCGGGCGCCCCGCCTCGCTTGGCCCACGAGAACCACTCCGCATAGGAACGATCCTCCGGTGTCGGCACCATCTTGGCCGGGTCGGCCTTGCTCTTCTGCTTCACGACCTCCCACGACGACTTGCTCGAACCGGTGGGTGTCTTCGCGGCCGGCGGGGCCGATGGTTTGGATTGAGCCGGGGCCGGGGGCTTGGAGGTTGCCGACGCTTGTGCTGGCGCAGGGGCCGGCGCGGAGGTGGCCGGAGCGGGGGCGGTTGGCGGCTGTGACGCGGGCGCGGGTCGCGACGAGGCGGCCGGCTGCGAGTCCGGTGTCCAGTCTTCTTCGTGCGGCGCGGGACGGCTCGTGGAGATATGGATCCGCGGAGCCCACGCCGGGATATCCACCGGCGCCGGCCAGTCGACGTCAGGCGCTGCCGGGGCCGGGGTCGAGGCGGACGCCGCGGGCGCGAGCTTGGCCGGTGGGACGGCCGGAGCAGGTGGGGCGGCGGCAGGTGGGGGTGCGGCGGCCGGAGCGGGTGGCACGGAAGGAGCGGGTGGCGCTGAAGGAGCGGGCGCGACCGGCGG
>DAIPXW010000179.1:0-5230 GCA_036783075.1 Candidatus Dormiibacterota bacterium
GAGCTGGCCGCGGGCACGCTGACGCTCGCGCCCGGCCTGGGTCCCGACCCGCTCGCCGTCGCCCGCCGCCTGGTCGAGCTCGGCTATTCGAGGGAGGCCCAGGTCGAGGCACGCGGCCAGTTCTCGCTGCGGGGTGGCATCCTGGACGTGTTTCCAGCCTCCGCGGACTCGCCCGTCCGGGCGGAGTGGGCCGGCGACGTCATCGACACCCTCCGTCTTTTCGACCCGGAGAACCAGCGGTCGGTCATGGCGGTCCGCGAAGCCGTCATCAAGCCGGGTCGCGAGCTCCTCATCGGTTCGTCGCGCGGCGGTGCAGCGGTCGGACTGCTGCGCGAATCCGTATCCATGGAGGGGTTGCGCGGCGATGTCCGTTCCGAATGGGAGGACGAGCTGGCCCGCCTCGGCGCCGGCGCGGCCTTTCCCGGCGTGGAGTTCTACGCTGCCTACCTGGATCCGGATCGACCGTCGCTGCTCGACCATGTACGAGGCGAGACCGTGGTCATTGACTTCGAGCCAGACCGCCAGCTCGCCGAGGCCCGGATGGTCCTGGAAGAGACGGAAATGCTTGCCGCCGCCGAGGCGGGCGGAGGTGAGCTGCCCCGAGGTTTCAGCCTCCCGATGGTTAGCCTCGACCGCCTCGACGACCTCGCCGGCCGGCCGCGTCTGGTCGTGAGGTCGGGCGAGGCGAGCTCCGACGCGCTGGACCTCGGTTGGCGGCAGATCGACCCGTTTGTTGCCCGTCCGCGCGCGCTCGCCGAGTTTGCCGCGCTGAGCGAGTCGGGCACGGTCGTGCTTGCGACCGAGCAGGACGAGCGTCTCCGCGCCCTCCTGGACGAGAGCGGCGTGCGCGCCGCGTTCTCCGAGGTCGACCTGGACCTGGACCTTGAGCTCTCGCCCTTGTTGGGACGAGCGGACGTGGACATCGCGGCGGGCGCATCTCAGCCGCGGATCGGCTTTCACCTCGCGACTGACGCCGAGCTTTTCGGGCGCCTGCGCCGGGCCTCGCGGGGTGTTCGCAAGGGCCGGACCCGCAAGGAGGACATGACCCGCGAGTTCACGCTCGACTTCGCCCCCGACGAGCTAGTCGTGCACGTCGATCACGGCATCGCCCTTTTCAAGGGGATGCGGCTCATCGAAACCGAAGGCGCGCATCGGGAGTATCTCGAGCTCGAGTATGCGGAGGGCGACCGGCTGTTCGTCCCGGTCGAGAACCTCGACCGCGTCCAGAAGTACCTCGGGGGTGAGGGTCAGCCGTCGCTTCACCGCCTCGGCACGAGCGATTGGACACGCGCGCGAGGCCGCGCGCGCAAGGTGGTGCAGGACGTCGCCGACGAGCTGCTGAAGATCTACTCGCTGAGGGAGGCGAGGCCCGGGATCGCATTCGCACCTGACACGGCGTGGCAGCAGGAGCTCGAGTCGTCCTTTCCTTATGAGGAGACGCCCGACCAGCTGGCCGCGCTCGCGGAGATCAAGGCTGACATGGAGTCGGACAGGCCGATGGACAGGCTGCTCTGTGGGGACGTCGGGTTCGGCAAGACCGAGCTCGCGCTCCGCGCCGCGTTCAAGGCAGCGATGAGCGGCAAGCAGGTCGCGCTCCTGGCTCCGACGACGGTTCTCGCGCAGCAGCACTTTCACGTGTTTCGGGAGAGGCTGCACAACTTCCCGGTCGTGATCGAGATGCTTTCGCGCTTCGTCGACGACGAGACGCAGGCTCGCACGATCGAGGGCATCAAGGCCGGGCAGGTCGACATCGTCGTCGGGACGCACCGCCTGCTGCAAAAGGACGTCCGGTTCAAGCGGCTCGGGCTGCTCATCGTGGACGAGGAGCATCGATTCGGCGTCATGCAGAAAGAGCGCTTGAAGAAGCTCCGCACGCAGCTCGACGTTCTATCGCTCTCGGCGACGCCCATCCCACGGACGCTCCACATGGCGGTCGGAGGGATTCGCGACATGAGCGTGATTCAGACTCCGCCGGAAGAGCGCCAGCCGATCAAGACGTACGTGACCGCGGACGACGACGAGCTGATCCGCGAAGCGATCACGCGCGAGCTCCAGCGCGGCGGGCAGGTGTACTACGTGCACAACCGTGTGCGCACGATCCAGAAAGCGGCGGAGCGGATCATGGACCTCGTGCCGGACGCGCAAATCGCCATCGGGCACGGCCAGATGGGTGAGGACGAGCTCGCGCACGTGATGGTCGAGTTCGAGGCCGCGAAACACGACGTCCTCGTATGCACCACGATCATCGAGTCGGGTCTCGACATCCCCAACGTCAACACGATCATCGTCGAGCGGGCCGACCGTTTCGGTCTCGCGCAGCTCTACCAGCTGCGGGGCCGGGTCGGGCGATCCGGACGCCGCGCGTACGCCTACTTCCTGTACGACCCGCGCCGGTCGCTGACGGAGCAGGCGGACAAGCGGCTCGACGTCATCTCGGGGCTGCACGAGTTGGGACAGGGCTTCAAGATCGCGCTGCGAGACCTTGAGATCCGCGGAGCCGGCAACCTGCTTGGGACCGAGCAGCACGGTGCGATCGCAGCGGTCGGTTTCGAGATGTACCTGCAGATGCTGCAGGGCGCGGTCGCCAAGATGCGCGCCGGGTCAGAGGAGACCACGGTCGGCGACGTGCTGTCGACGGCCGAGATGAACCTCGACCTGCCGCTCGACCACTTCATCCCGCGCTCTTACATCCGGGACGAGAAGCTGCGCCTTGGCGCATACCGGCAGCTGGCGGCCACCGAGGACGAGGAGGAGCTCGAGGCCTTGCTCCGCTCGCTGGTCGACCGATACGGTCCCGGTCCGTCTCAGCTCGACAACCTGGTCTACTCGCTGCGGGTGAAGCTGCGCGGCCAGAAGATGGGTCTTCGAGGCGTGGTCGCGGAGGGGCACGACATAGTCATCCGCGTCGACCCGGAGCGTTATCTCGACGTCGAAGAGCTCTCGCGACGGCTCGCCGGGCGCATGACCGTCGCGCCCAACCGGCTCAAGATGCGCCGGCAGGGTGAGGGTTGGCAGCAGGACCTTCTTCGCCTCCTGGACGAGATGGCGGATCTCTACGCGTCGGCTCGCCGGGTTGCCGCCGTGCCTGGTGCCTGAACCGGCCGTGCCAGAATCTGGGCCGATGTCCGATTCGAGTCAGAGGCCGTACTCGCCTGGTATCGCGGCGATCTTCGAGGTCGTCGCGCGACTCAGGGCGCCCGGCGGTTGCCCGTGGGATCGCGAGCAGACGCACGAGTCACTCCGTCCTTACCTGCTCGAGGAGACGTATGAGCTGCTGGAGGCGATCGACTCGGGCGACACGGCAAAGATGAAAGAAGAGCTTGGCGACCTGCTGCTCCAGGTGGCGATGCACGCAGAGATCGCCGCGGAGACGGGTGGCTTCGACGCGGTAAGCGTGTCCGAAGGGGTTGCCGCGAAGATGGTCAGCCGCCATCCGCACGTTTTCGGCACCGTGTCGGCCGCCAGCGCGGACGACGTGCTTCGCAACTGGGAGCACCAGAAGATCGAAGAAGCCCGGGCGGCAGGCCGTGAGGATTCCGTGGTCGACCGCGTGCCCAGCACGCTGCCCGCCCTCGCGTGGACGCTGGGGCTCCAGAAACGCGCGGCGCGGGTCGGCTTCGATTTCAAATCGCCGGTGGAATCCGCCGAGGCCATAGCTGAAGAGGCTCACGAGCTCGCCGCAACCGGCAATGCCGCCGAGGCTTTCGACGAGCTCGGCGATCTTCTCTTCGCTGTCGTATCGCTGGCCCGCCATTTGAAAGTGAACCCGGAGGATGCTCTCCGGGTCGCCGGGCAGCGATTCAGGGTGCGGTTCGCCGGCACAGAGGAGGCCTTGCGCCGCGACGGCAAGTCGTTTCGCGACCTCGACAGCGCCGAGCTGGCGGCTCGCTGGCGGGAGAGCGGCGACGGAGACAGCGTCTAGCGCAGTCAAACCGGGGGCGGTTTGTTATAGTCGGCTCTCTCTCAGCCCGTCGTCCCAGTTCACGCCACAGCATGAGATACAGCAAAGTCATCGTCGCCACCGGCTCCGTGCGCTCGGGCGCGTTCGGTGTTCGCCATGTCCTCCTCTTCGCGGTGGTCGCGCTCGCGGTTTTGTGGGCGGGCGTGGCTTTCGCGCAGGAGGCCTACGTCGGGCACAAGCTGAGCCAGCAGGCAGCTGACCTTCGCCACCAGAACACGGTGCTCGCCGCGCAGAACCAGGGTTACCACAAGGACGTGCAGGCCCTGACCTCCGGCGCCGCGAACGAGGAGGAGGAGCGGCTCAACGGTTACGCCAAGCCACAGGAGCGCCTGTACCTGGTCACCGCGGCCCCGTCGCCGGCGCCCTCCCCATCGCCATCACCTCGCCCGTCGGTCTCGCCTCGCACCCACTGACGCCGTCGGGCCGGTCCCAAATGGCGGCGGTATACTTTTGGGCGCGGAGTGGAGCAGCGGCAGCTCGTCGGGCTCATAACCCGAAGGTCCTTGGTTCGAATCCAAGCTCCGCAACCATTTCTTCAGCCAACCGACTGAGCCGGCTCGCGCCTCAGCCGCATTTCGGGAGAGTTCGTGAACAAGAGAAAGCGGGTGGCGCTGGCGAAGCGTCGCCAGAAGAAGCGCAAGCTCAAGGCGCGCGCACAGACCGCAAGATAGGATCTTCTCCTCTGGGGGGCGCCGGAGGCGGGCGCCCGGCCTGCGCGGTGCCGTAGCTCAGGTGGTAGAGCGCGCGACTCATAATCGCGTTGTCGCTGGTTCGAGTCCAGCCGGCACCACCATGCTGCGGACCGGTCCGTCTGAACCACTCGTCGAGGCCATCCGGGGCTCGGGCCTCGTCCACCGGCCAGATCGCGTCCTCGTCGCCGTGTCGGGAGGGCCGGACTCGACGGCCTTGCTCCTCGCCCTGCATGAGCTCGGCCTGGACATCGCGGCGGCACACTTCGACCACGACCTGCGCGCAGGGTCGGACCTGGTCGCCGCCCATGTGGGCCGCCTGTGCGCGGACCTCGGGGTCGAGCTGGTGACGGGCCGGCGCTCCTCGCCTTTGCCGCCCGGTTCGGTGCAGGCCGGAGCCCGCGCGCTGCGTTACGGGTTCCTCGAGCACGCGCGCGTCGAATCGGGTGCGGACGTAGTCGCGCTCGCGCACACCGCCGGAGACCTCGTCGAGGGAACGGTCATGCACCTGGAGCGCGGCTGCGGCCTTGCGGGCCTTCGCGGCATGCCGGCGCGTAGAGGTGTCTACGTGCGGCCGATG
>DAIPXW010000180.1:0-5196 GCA_036783075.1 Candidatus Dormiibacterota bacterium
GGTGGCGCTGAAGGAGCGGGCGCGACCGGCGGCTGGACCTTCGCGCGGACGGGCGCGGGAGGTGGGGCGACCGGCGCGGCCGGCGCGGTTGGGGCGGGTGGCTCGGGCCAGTCGGCCGGCGCCGCCGCGGGGCGGGACTGAGTTGTGGGGGCCGGTGGCACGGTCGGCACGGGCGGCGCTGTCGAGGCAGCCATGGGCATGGTCGGCACGGGTTCAGCAGTTGAGGCGGCCGGCGGCACCGTCGCCACGGGCGGTGTGGTTGAGGCTGGCGGCTCGGTCCCGGCGGCCGGCGATGCGTCCGTGGGCGCCTCGGTCTTGGCCGCCGGTTGCACCTTGGCCGCTGGCTGCGCCTTGGCGGCCGGCTCCGCCTTGACCGACGGCTCGGCCATGACCGGCGGTCGGGAGCCGGCCGGGGGAACCGTCTTGGCGACCGGCTCTGACGGCTCTGACGGCTCTGACGGCTCGGCCGTCTTGGTCGGCTCAGCTCCGACTTTCGGGGCGGGTGCCTTGGCCGGCACGGGCGGGGTGGTCACGGAGTCGAACGAGTCGGGCCACGAATCGGCAGTCTGCTCGGCCGGGATCGTGGATGGCTTCGGCAGCTGCTCGTTGATCGTCGAGGACGGCGGCCAGGCCGGCATGGTGTGTTCCGTGGGGGGTTCGGGGGGCCAGATGTCCGCGGCTCCGGCGGCCGCCGGCTCATGTGCCGCATCGTCCACATGGGGTGCTTCGGCGCCAGGCTCGATCGGCTCGCCGGCCGCGGTAGGGATCGTCTGTGCCCACGTCGGCGCGGGCTTTTGCATCGGCACGGCCTGCTTCGGGTCTGAAGCGTCGGACTCCTCCGCCGGGGTCTCGGTTTCGGACCAGTCCGGCGTGTCGCCCTTCATGGGCAGCGCGGGGAGCGGGTCGGCCTCCGACGCGGTGTCGGTGACGGGGTCGGTGCCGTTCATCGGTGGCGTTACAGGAACGGTCCGAGCCCACACCGGGGTCGTCTCGTGAGTCGGCACGGCCGGCACCGGTTCCTCAGGCGGGGTGGATTCCTTGGGGTCAGGCGGCTGCGATTCCAACTCGTGGTCAGTCTAGCTTTGCGATCGTTCCTTGTATCCCGCGGATCAGGCGAATACGTTGGTCAGGGCGTCCTCGGCAAGCGGGTCGGGCTGCTGCTCCGCCCAGTCCGCGGCGTCGGAGGCCTCTCGGTCGCACGCCGCCTGGAGCTTCGTGGCGTCCTCTTTTGCGATCCAGCCGCGCTCGACGAGCCACGCGGTGAAAAGAGCGATCGGGTCGTGGCCGGTCGCCTCCTCGATCTCCTCTTTGGTCCGATATTTGGACTGGTTGTCCTCTGAGGTGTGGGAGTTGATGCGCCAGATCTTGGCGTCGATCAAAGTTGGGCCCTCACCACGCCGCGCCCGGTCGACCGCCTCCCGGCAGACGGCAAAACAGGCGGGCACATCGGTTCCGTCCACTGTCGCCCCGGCGATACCGTAGCCGGCCGCCCGGTCCGCGATGTTGGGGTTCGCCGTCTGCAGCCTGATCGGGACCGAGATCGCCCAGCTGTTGTTCTCGCACACGAAAACGACAGGGAGCCTGTGCACGGCGGCGAAGTTGACGCCTTCGTGGAAGTCACCCTGGCTGGTGGCCCCGTCGCCGAAGGTGCAGAGCGTCACCGATCGCTCGCCTCTCTGCTTTGCGGCGTACGCGATGCCCGCGGCCTTCGGTATCCAGCTGGCCACCACCTGCGACACGGAAACGATCTTCAGCGCCCGATAGCTGTAGCAGCCGCCCGGGATGTTGCGGCCCGCCGAAAGCGGGTCGGCGGCTTTGGCGAACACGGCGAGCATCCACTCCTTCATGGTCAGCCCGCGCACCAGGGCATTCGCGAGGCCGCGGTAGTGAGGGACCAGCCAGTCGTCCGGGCCGAGCGCCGCCGTAGCGGCCACCTGAATCCCCTCATGCCCTCTGCTCGACCCCACGAAAGGCGCGCGGCCCTGCTTGACGAGTATGTGCATGCGGTCGTCGAGCGCCTTGGCCATGCACATCCACCGATGCAGCTCGAGGTATTCCTCGCGGGTGCCGGCGCCCGCCCGTGTGGTCGTGGCCATCAGGCCTTGCGACCGGACATAGCCCTGGCGATGTCGACGACTTCGTCGGCCGTGAGACCCATGCGGTTCAGGTGATCGTAGTACCGGCGCTGGAACTCCGAGAAGTCGCTGCGTTCGGCCCGCTCCTCGCGGATGCGTTTGACCTCGGCCAGGACCCCCGCGACGAGCTTGGGCTCGGGGTCGATCCCGGCATGCCGAAGGGCATGCTCGATCACGAGCGCGCCCGAGTGCTTGCCGTACACGTACTCGACCTCGGCGCCGAGATCCGCGGGAGGGATGAACTGGTAGATCGCGGGGTGGATGAGCATGCCCGCGGTGTGTATGCCCGACTCGTGCGTGAACACGTTGAGCCCGATGCCTGGCTCGGTCGGCTGCACGGGGATGCCGCTGACCTTCTCGAGGTGGCGCGCGAGCGCGCGCAACTTCTCGTACTTGAACCCCGGGATCTCGATGCCGAACAGGTAGCGAAGCTGGAGCAGGACCTGGTGCATCGGCGCGTTGCCGGTGCGCTCGCCGATGCCGTTGACACTGGTCGTGAAGACCTCCGCGCCGGAGCCCAGCGCCATCACCGTGTTCCACGCGCCAAGTCCGAGGTCGTTGTGGAAGTGCACGACCAGCGGCGCTCCCGGCGCGGCGGCCTTGATGACGGGGATGTATTCGCGCACCGCGAACGGCGAGTAGCAGCCGACGGTGTCAGGCGTGGAGGGCCGGGTACCTCCTGCCTTCAATCCTTCGCGGTGTATCTCGGCGATGTAGTCGACGTCGGCCCGGCTGCCGTCCTCGCCGCCAAACTCGATTGAAGCCGCGCCCTGCTCGCGCGCGTAGCGAATCGCATCGCACATCATCCGGAGGTTGGCCTCGCGGTAAAAGGACACCGGCAGCTCGAGCCATTCGCTCTCCGGGATTCCCTCACGGTGGAGCAGCGTCTTCCCGAGCTTGTACTTGACATGAAGGTCGGAGGCCGACGTGAAGATGAAGTACGTGACCTCGTCGCGCTTGTAGCCCAACGAGTCGATCACGCTCATCGTCGCGTCGATGTCGCTCTTCGTCGAGCGCATCATGCAGACGACCTCGAGGTCCGGTCGCAGCTCGCCGCGCTTTCGACCTTCGAGGATGAGCTTCAGCGTCTCGCGCTCGCCCTCGGAAACCGACGGGAAGCCGACGTCCATGATGTGGACCCCGATGTCGGACAGCATGCGCGCGAGCTCGAACTTGTCCTTCGGGGTGATCGCGACGCCGGGCATCTGCTCGCCGTCGCGAAGCGTGTCGTCGTAGACGCGGATCTTCGCGAGAGGCGGGAACTTCAGGTCGTGGGCGAAGCGGGTCGGATCTCGAGCCAGCTCCTCGAGCGGCTCCTGCAGCTCGACCGGTCTTTCACCTCCCCACCCAGTGGATAGGTCCGGCCGCTTGGGGCCGGAGCGGGGCGGTCTGGTCGGCATCAGACTCGCGCGGGAGAAGAGCGCCGGCGCTCTTCCAGCCGCTGGCGCACCCACGGGACCAGCCCGCCCATGTGCAGCAGCTCGTTCATGAAGGTTGGGAACGCCTCGCAGCGGTACTCGTCGCTCCTGGTGAAGTCACGCACGATCCCCTGCTCCAGGTCGACCTCGAGCTCGTCCCCCTCGTGCACCGCCTCCGCCGCCTGCGGCGACTGAAGGATCGGATAGCCCATGTTGATCGCGTTGCGGAAGAAGATTCGCGCATAGGAGTCCGCGATGACCAGCGAGATGCCGGCGCCCCGGATCGCCACCGGCGCGATCTCGCGAGACGACCCACAGCCGAAGTTCGAGCCCGCGACCAGGATGTCTCCCTGTGTCACGCCGGCCGACCACGTTTCGCGTCCCGGCACGCCTTCCATCGCGTGCTTACCGAGCTCCTTTTCGTCGAGCGAGTAGATGGCGTACTTGGCAGGAATGATCTGGTCGGTGTCGATGTTGGCTCCGAACTTCCAGGCCCGCCCGCGGATGACCTTGGGTAACGTCACGCGATACCCGCGGGCATGTGCTTCAGGACGTCCTGCGGGTGGGTGATCACGCCGGTCACGGCGCTCGCGGCAGCGACCGCCGGGTTGGAGAGGTAGACCAGCGCCTTCGGGTGGCCCATGCGGCCGGGGAAGTTCCGGTTGGTCGTGCTCAGGCAGACCTCTCCTTCGCCGAGGACGCCCATGTGACCGCCCAGGCAGGCGCCGCACGTGGCGGTCGTCCAGGCGGCGCCAGCGGCGAGGAACGTGCGGATCAACCCTTCCTTCTCGGCCTGGATCGCGACCTGGTGCGATGAGGGCGTGATGATCAGCCGCACACCGCGGGCCACCTTGTGACCCTCGAGCACGGCGGCCGCGCGTCGCAGGTCGGTGATGCGCGAGTTCGTGCACGATCCGATGAAAACCTGGTCGAGCTTCGTGCCGGCAACCTCGGACAGTGGCGCGTAGTTGTCCGGTGACATCGGCTTCGCGACACCGAGCTCGACTTTCTCCGCGTCGAACTCGAACACTTTCTCGTACTCGGCGTCGGGGTCCGAGGTCACAGGTGTGTACGGTCGCTTGGCGCGCCCGTCGAGATACTCCTTGGTGATGTCGTCGAACTCCATGATCCCGTTCTTCGCGCCGGCTTCGATCGCCATGTTGGTCATCGTGAGGCGGGCTTCCATGTCGATGTGTCGCAGAGCCTCTCCCGTGTGCTCCATCGCCTTCGACCGGGCGCCGTCGACTCCGATCTTCCCGATCACATAAAGAATCAGGTCCTTCGCTTCGACCCACTCCTTGAGGCGGTTGTGATAGACGAACTTGAGCGTTTCGGGAACCCGAAACCAGAGCTCACCCAGCGCCAGCACGCACGCCAGGTCGGTTGAGCCGATGCCGGTCGCGAAGTTGTTCAGCGCGCCGTAGGTGCAGCTGTGCGAGTCGGCGCCCACCACCAGCTCGCCCGGCAGGACGAGTCCGTTTTCCGGCAGCACCGTATGACAGATGCCGCCCTGCCCGACCTCGAAGTACCACTTGATTCCCATGTCGCGCGAGAACTCGCGCGTCAGCCGTCCCAGGGTCGCGCTGGCGGCGTCCTTGGCAGGCTGGAAGTGGTCCTGCGTCACCGCCACGCGTTCGGGGTCC
>DAIPXW010000181.1:0-5194 GCA_036783075.1 Candidatus Dormiibacterota bacterium
TGGCGGGACTCCTCGAGGGTTGGAGCAGGGTTCTGGCCGACGATGGGAGTGGAGTCGCCGAACGTCTTCTCGAGGCGGCGGCCGGCGAATTTCACAATCTGGGTGCCGGCGTCCTCGAGGCCTGGGCGCGGGCTCTGCTTTCGGTGGTGCTCGCGCGGAAACGCGACCCTGGTGGGCAGGTCTCTGCACTTCGTGCGGAGACGCTTGCCAACACCGTTGGCGCCGAGGGCGCACGGCTCATCGTCTACCTGGCGCTGGCACAGGCCGATCCCGGCCGCCAAGCACAGTACGTCCAGCTGGCGCAGGGTGCGCAGGCCCGAACCGGTCTTTCCGTGGAAGCGGTGCAGGGGCAGCCAAAGGGCCACGACGTGACGCAGCCTCCGCTGGCCATCCGCTGCTTTGGAGAGTTTCGCGTAGAGGTCAACGGGCGATCGCTCGAGATGAAGACGATGAAGCCTCGGACCCGGGCTCTGCTGCGCCGTTTGAGCGCCGACGCCGGGAGCCCCGTCCACCGTGAGGTGCTGGAGGAGGCGCTGTGGCCCGAGGCGGATGGCGAGTCGTCGTCCCGCAACCTTCACGTGGCGGTCTCGAGTCTCCGCCAGGCGCTCGAACCTGGCGTCGCTCGCGGCGCGTCGTCGCTGGTGGTCAGGGAGGGTGACTCCTACCGTCTCGTCGTGCCCCCCGGTTCTCAGGTCGACCTTCACATCTTCGAGCTGGAGCTCGAGCGTTGCCGGCGGGCTCGCCTCTCGCGCGACCTCGAGAGCGCAGTCGAAGCGTTCCGCCGGTGCAGCGAGATCGGGCGGGCGGAGCTCCTCCCTGCAGATGGATCTGCGGCCTGGGTGGTCCATCGACGGAGGCGCACCCGAGGCGCATTGGTCGAAGCCTCTCAACACCTCGCCCAGCTGCTGCTGGCGGCAGCAAAGCCATCGGTCGCGACCGAGGTGTGCGCGGCGGGCCTGGCCGCCGATCGCTATGACGACGCGCTGTGGAGGCTCCTCATCGAGTCGCGTGAGAAAGCGGGAGACAAGGTTGCGGCGCGCCGGGCCGCCGCGGACTATCGACGCGTGCTCTCAGAGCTCGGGATCGGACCTACTGGATCTTGACGAACTCGACCTCGTTGATCGCCACGTCAGGGCTCTGCGCGGACGGATAGGTGCTGACGATGTGGAACTCGACGTACGTCACCTGGTGCGCCACCAGGTCGTAGGTCTGTGGGTTGGGGTCGTCCTTGAGAGTCACGTCTGCGGTGGATTTGTCCGAGAAGATGACGTGCACTTTCTGGGGCCTGCCGAGCGCCGTGTAGTCATTCGCTGCTCCGGTGGTGATCAGAACCTCGTCGAGGTCCACCGGCGATGCGAAGGTGAATCGAATCCACGGCTGCTTGTCGGTGGAGGTGTTGGCCGCCCAGTAGGTGCTCGTGATGTGGTCGATGGTCAGGCGCGAGGGATGAATCGAAAGCTGGCTGCTCGCTGTGACCTGATAGGCCGCCTCGCGGTAGATGGTCGGCTGAAACTTCTTGTGAGCCGCGGCATAGGCCGAAGCGACGGTGTCGTTGACCTTGGTGTGGAGCGGCGGCACGACGAAGTACGCGAGCGCGACCACGACGACCACGCCCAGGGCGATCACTCGAAACAGCGCCGCAGTCCAGGCTCGCTCCACCGGGGCTCCGGCCGGCCGCGTGCCTGCGGCCACGGGGCGGCGGGCCGGAAACAGCTTGCGGTACCAGGGCGTCTTGACCACGGCCGCCGCGCTGAGGTTTGCTCCGCACCGCTGGCAGAAATGGCGCTCGGGACTGTTGCCGGCCCCGCATTGCCCGCAGATGAGATCGCCTGGCTTGTAGCGCTGGCCGGTGGCGGTGTCGGTCTTTGGCGCCTGCCTCGGCCGCTCGGGCGCCGGCGCCACCGCCTGTGGCAACACCGCGGCCGGGACGTCGGCGGGGCGGGGCAGCACGCCCGCGCTCACCGAAGGCGCCGAAGCCTGAGCGGGGGGTTGGTTCGCGGGCGGTGGCGCGACGACCGCTGAGCTCGCGCCTGCCGGCCCGGCGGCCATCGTCGGTGGAGTCGGAGCGGCCGGGCCGCCGCTCGGCGTCGCCATCACGGCGGCGGCAGGCGCCACCGGTGGGTCGTTGATCGGCCTCTCGAGCCCGACGGCCTGCTTGACCCGGTCGATGAAGTCAGGCCCCTGGACCGGCGCGGGCGGCAGAGGTGGCGGTTCGGGCGCCGCCTCGACGACCTTCTCGCCCGACCACTCCAGGTAGGCGCGACAGGACGTGCAGAAGGTTTCGTTGTCCGCGTTCTGGTTGCCGCACTTCTTGCATACGATCACCGGGTGAGTTCGATCCGGGGTGATGTTAACAGTCGGTTTGCGAGCCAAGGCGACGGCGGCGTCAAAGATGTCGTGTTCGTGGCGCGGTTCTTGATTAGACTGCCTTCGCCGTGGGTGCATCAGCGCGTCTGGAGAACAGCGCACTAAGCGTCGAACCGGGAGCCGCGGCCGCCGTCCGGATCAAGATCCAGAACACCGGGCAGGTCGTCGACGAGTTCACCTTCCAGGTCCTGGGAGACGCCGCGGCCTGGGCGACGGTCGCGCCGGCGACGATCCCCCTCTTCCCGGGCAAGGAGGAGATCGCGACCGTCACGTTCCGACCGCCGCGCACCGCGCAGGTAGCCGCGGGCCCCGTCCATTTCGGCGTGCGCGTGGTTTCGCGCGAGGATCCGCAGGGTTCGGTGGTCGAGGAGGGCATCCTGACCCTCGGTGCCTTTGCCGACACCGCCGCCGAGCTCGTGCCGAAGAACTCACGAGGCAGCCGGAGCGCGGTTCACGAGGTGGCCGTCGACAACCGCGGCAACGGCCAGATGCAGGTGGCCCTGAGCGCGGCCGACAAGGACAAGCTGCTCAACTTCACCATCAATCCGGCATCCCTGGTCGTGGCGCCGGGCACAGCGGGTTTCGCGCGGCTCAAGGTCCAGCCCAAGCAGACGTTCTTCAGAGGCAGCCCCAAATCGCGATCGTTCCAGGTCGGCGTCCAGCCGGCCGGCCAGCCTCCGATCGTGCTCGACGGGGCCATGGTGCAGGGGCCGCTGCTCGCCCCGTGGATGATCCCGGTCGCGGCCGGCGTCCTGGTGGCGCTGGTCGCCCTTGCGCTGCTCTGGTTCCTCGCGGTCAAGCCGGGCATCGAGAGCGTCGCGCGCGCCGCCGTCGCGACTCCGTCCGCGTCGGGAGGCGCCAATCCGGGTGGCGGACATTCCCCCTCAGCCGGGGGGTCGACGCCGACGCCGACCGGCTCGAGCGGCGGGTCGGGTGGTGGCATCGACTTCTCGCAGCGCCTGGCACCTGCGAGCGGGCCGGCCTACAAGTCGCCGGCGAGCACGACGCTCTACATCACCGACCTGGTGTTCAACAACCCGGCCGGTGAGTCGGGAAACATAAGCCTCAACCGCGACGGGGTCGCGCTGCTGGTCGAGAACATGAACAACTTCCGTGACCTCGACTATCACTTCGTGACGCCGATCCAGGTCAACGCCGGTTCGACGATCCAGCTGGCCGGGTCGTGCTCGGCATGTTCGGTGTTGGTGAGCGGTTACGAGAAGACGAGTTGAGGCGCCCCGCCGGCAAGCCCGATAAGGGGCGCGTCCGTCTTGCGCTCGTGCTTGGATTCGCGATGGCCGCAGTCGCGCTCGGCGCCCAGGCGGCCGCGCCGGCCATAAATGCCTACGAGGACCCCGTGTCGCCGCCGCAGGGGACCTCGACGAGCGCGTTCGTGGTCGAAGGCGGCGTCCTGTGGCCAAAGTGTCCCGTGCCCGCCCCTGCCTGGGCCGTCAACTTCTACTTCGACAAGGCAAGCGGCGGTCCCCAGATATGGACGACCCAGGCGATCGACTGCGTCAACGGCAAGCAGGACACCGGTGCGAGCCCCGCGCTGACGCCGCCCGCCGGCCTGGCCACGCCCGGCAAGCACACGATCGAGATGGACGTGATCAATACGCAGACCCAGGCGCTGGCCGCCTCGCAGACACAGCCCTACACGATCACGGGCCCGACGCTCGCAGTCGACCCGACCTGTGGATCAGCCGGGCTGCCGGTCACGCTCACCGGCACGGGGTTCCGTCCTGACACGATCGTCGCCATCACCTTCGAGCCGCCGGCCGGAGGCAAGCCGATCGCGACGCCAATCCCGAATCAGGCTGGGACGTTTCAGGTGGTGGTGGCGGCCCCCAACGTCCGGGCAGGGAACTATGCCTTCGTCGCGACCCAGGGCGTCATCGGCGCGCTCGGCGGGGTCCAGCTGGTCGCCAGGGCCCCGTTCCAGGAGCCCTGTCTCGCGGCGGCGATCGTGCTCAAGCCGACCGTCGGTCCTCCGGGGACCGTCGTCACCGTCACCGGGACCGGGTTCCCGACCGGCGCCGTGGTCAAGCTCTCATGGGATCAGGGGATCAAGTTCTCGCTTCCCTCGATCACGATCGGCGCGACCCAGGGCTTCAAGGTCACTGTGCTGATCTTTCCCCACGATGAGCTGGGCCAGCGCGTCATGAGCGCCGCGCCGGACCTGACCATCACGAGCGCGCCGCTGTTCAACATAGCGACCGCGAAGTTCCTGGTCGTGCCCGGAACGGCGCAGCCGAGGGATTTTAGCTGGCGCCACTGAGTTGGGCGACTAGCAGACAGTGGCTTTATTACTGCTAGTCACGGTATGGCCGGCACTGTCCGATAGAGAGAACGAGTAGCTGACGACCACGGACGCCGGAACGTTTCCGCAGCCGTTCGTGAAAACGACGTCCTGCCACGTACCCGTAAGAGTTGTCGGCGAGTGGGAGTGATGCATAACCACGCCAAGGTAAGTAAATGTGCTTGTGATAGTGCCGTGATACGGCGAGCATCCACCGGAGGTCGTCCAAGCAACGCTGACCGTGTTTGTCTTGGGTTGTCCCACGATGTCGCCGGTAGTCGAGAATGGCCCCATATAGAGTTGCGCCGAACACTTTGGTGGCGTGGGTCGCGGGGTTGGCTTCGGGCTGGGCGTGGGCGGGACCTCGAAGGCATACCCGGCAGCTCCCAGCGCCGAGTCACCGACCGCCGTGTTCCCTCCAAAAAGGACCAGCTGATGCCCCGCCAGCTGGCCGATCTCGTACAGGACGGCGAACGACACCGGCGCGGCATTCGGCAGGAAGAGGATGGGGCCACCCAGCGCGGCCCC
>DAIPXW010000182.1:0-5178 GCA_036783075.1 Candidatus Dormiibacterota bacterium
TGACCGAGGTGGCATCCGGGGTTTTCGAGCTGCGCCTGCCGATCCCGTTCGAGGACGGGCTCGTCAACGTCTTCCTGTTCCCGGATGGGAATGAGGCGGACCTCCTCGACTGCGGCATGAACTCGGATGAGTCGGTCGCCGCCATCACGACCGCGGTCGCGCGCGTCGGCGCGAAAAAATTGCGGCGCCTCGTCGTGACGCATATCCACCCTGACCACTACGGCGCCGCCGGGGCTTTCGCCGGCGAAGGGCTGGCCGACCTCTACATCCACAGGCTGGAGGTCCCGCTGGTGCACCCGCGCTACGTCGAGCTCGAGCAGCTTGTCAAGGAGGTGAAGACCTACCTCCTGGTCAACGGCGTCCCGCCAGATCAGTCCGAGGTCCTGAGCAACTCGCAGCGGGCTTTGAGCCAGGTGGTAAAGACGGCCGAGCCCGCGGTCCAGCTCGACGGTGCCGAGCTCCTGTCGATGGGTCGCCGCCGGCTCCGCGTCGAATGGACGCCGGGCCACTCACCCGGCCACATCTGCCTGTACGACGCAAAGGACCGCCTGCTTTTCGCGGGCGACCACATGCTGCCCGAGCTCTCGCCGAACATCGGGCTCCACCCCCAGAGCACACCCGACCCGCTGCACGAGTACCTCGACGGCCTGAAGCGCCTTGCCGCCTACGAGCCGGCGCTCGTCCTCCCCGCCCACGGGCGGCCCTTCGCCGACGCTCCGGCCCGCGTAAAAGTCCTGGACGCCCATCACAAGCGCCGGCTCGAGCAGATCGTCGAGATCGTCGGGGGCGGGGAGAGGACAGGCTGGGAGGTCGCGCTCGCGCTGTGGGGCCCGCGCGAAAACCTCTACGAGAAGAGGCTCGCTCTGCAAGAGGCGCTTGCGCACCTGCAGGCCCTCGCGGTCGAGAGCCGGCTCACCAAGTCGGTCACGCCCGAGTCCGTGAGGTGGACGCCGGCCTGATGCCGAGGGGAAAGAGCTCGGCGGGGTAGCAGCCGACGCCGACGACCCCCGGGC
The DNA here is from genome assembly GCA_036783075.1 of Candidatus Dormiibacterota bacterium. Lineage (GTDB taxonomy): Bacteria > Chloroflexota > Dormibacteria > Dormibacterales > Dormibacteraceae > Palsa-870. The sequence continues at coordinate 1,014 of DAIPXW010000182.1, forward strand.
CGGCGTGGGTTCCGACGACGGGACCAAGCGGCTGGATCATCAAGGTCTCCGCGATCGGTTCCAGCTCATGGACGATGCGCTCGGCATCCGCCTCCGAGTCGGCGTGGCCGACGATCACGCAGACGCCGTGGCCGCGGTCGACCTCACGCGTGAGCTCCACAACACGGTTGAGGGCGCGTTCGAACGTGCGCACGCGCTCGAGCGGCGTCACCAGGCCATCGCGGATGCACAGGACCGGCTTGACCTGCAGCACCGATCCGAGAAGGGCGCTGGCACGACCGATGCGACCCCCTCGGCGCAGGAACTCGAGCGTAGCCACGGAAAAGTACGTCTGGATCTGCGACCTCATCTCGAGCACCTTCGCCTCGATCGCCTCGACGTCCGCGCCCCGCGCGGCCAGCGTTGCGGCGACGAGCGTGACCAGCCCGAGCCCCATCGAGACCAGCTCCGAGTCGACCACCCTGATGCGCGCGGGATCGACCATGTCCGCCGCCTGCCGCGCGGACGCGTACGTGCCGCTCAGCTTCTCCGAGATGTGGATGGACACTATCGAGTCGTGGTCGGCCAGCAGCGCCGTATAGGCCTCGGCGAACCGGCCGGGCGACGGCTGCGAGGTGGTCGGGTGGGTCGCGGCGCCGGGCAGGCGCCGGTAGAAGTCAACCGGTGTGATGTCGACGCCGTCGAGCAGGCTCTGGCCTTCGAAGTTGAGGGTGAGCGGAACCACGGACACGGATCGGGCCGCGGCGAGCCTCGCCGGCAGGTCCGAAGTCGAATCGGTCACGACCGCTACGCGCGAACCCTTCATGCGGGCGGCTCGGTCGGCCGCTCGTCCGGCGGCGGGTCGTCGGCCCGGCGGTACTTCCGGTTGCGAATGAAGCGGATCTCGAGCGGCCTGATCGCGACCAGCATCACGATGACGAGGAGGGTCGTGAAGAGGGCCAGCGAGTAGTAGCCGAATCCGATCGCCATGCCGAGCGCGGCGACCACCCAGATCGAGGCGGCGGTCGTGAGGCCCTTGACGTCGATGCCCTGCCGCAGGATCGCCCCGGCGCCGAGGAACCCGACTCCCGTCACGATCTGGGCCGCGATCCTCGTCGGGTCGACGCGGGTTCCGAAGGCAGGCTCGAGTCCCAGGGCCGTGAACATGCAGGACCCGACCGCGATCAGGGCCATGGTCTTCATGCCGGCGGCGTGACCACGGATCTCCCGCTCCGTGCCGAGCGCGAGGCCGATCAGGAGGGCGACGAGGATCCGGAGAAAGACATCGGAGTCGCCGGTGAGAGGCAGGTCCTCAGCCCCGGCCGGGCCGACCTCCGGGCTTGTCCTGCGCGCCGGGTTCGTCTTTCGCCCCCGGCTCGTCAGGCAGCTCCGGCAGGTCCAGGCTGTTCACGAAATCGCGAAAGACCGCCAGGCGCTCTTCGTCGACGGGCGTTTCCGATTTCTCCTTCTCGGCGCCTTCCTCGTCCGCCTCGGGGATGATCCCCGCGGTATCCATGACCTCGGAGGCGACGAAGATCGGGCACTCGACCCGGACCGCGAGGGCGATCGCGTCCGAGGGGCGCGCGTCGAAATCGAGGTCGCGCCCGTTCTGCTTGACGTACAGCCTGGCGTAGAAGACCTGGTCGGCCAGCCTGGTCACGACGATCCTCTTGACGCTGATGCCCAGGTCCCCGAAGGCGGTCGCCATCAGGTCGTGGGTCAAGGGGCGGCCGAGCGCGTTCCCGGAGATCTTGGTCGCGATGGCCTGCGCCTCGAACGAGCCGATCCAGATCGGCAGGTAGCGGTCGGCCTCTTTCTCTTTGAGGATGACCAGGTGCTGGGCGGTCGGCATGTGTATCCGGATGCTGTCGACCGCGACCTCGATGAGGTTTTTCATCCTCTGGTTCATATTACCTTTCGGACCTCCGTCCTCCCGATGTTTGAACGTGCCGGGGGCGGTTTCCCGCCCCCCGTAAAATCCGAACGTGGCGAAGGGGAAAAAGGGGCGGGTCGTTCTGATCGACGCCCACAGCCTGATCTACCGAGCTTTCTTTGCGCTGCCGCCGATGAGCACGTCGGACGGGCAGGTGACGAACGCCGTCTACGGGTTCACCTCCATGCTGGCGATCGTCCTGGCGTCGCGTCCCGAGTACGCCGTGGCCGCGTTCGATGTCGCCGCGCCGACATTTCGGGCGAAGGAGTACGAGCAGTACAAGGCCGGCCGGCGTGCCATGCCGGAGGACCTGCGCCCCCAGATCGAGAAGGTACGCGACGTCCTGGAATCCTTTTCGATCCCGATCTACGGCATCGAAGGGTTCGAGGCCGATGACGTGATCGGGACCCTTTCGCGCATCGCCGAGGAACGCGGGCACTCGGTGACCATCGTGTCCGGAGACCTGGACTGCCTGCAGCTCGTGAGCGAATCGGTGGAGGCCCTGGTGCCCCGACGCGGGATAACCGACACCTTCGTGTACGGACCCGACCAGGTGCGGCAGCGCTACGGTTTCGAGCCGTCGCAGCTGATCGACTTCAAGGCTCTGCGTGGCGACACCTCCGACAACATCCCCGGCGTTCCGGGGGTCGGGGACAAGACGGCCGCGAAGCTGGTGCAGGACTTCGGCACTGTCGAGGCGCTGCTGGACCGCGTCGACGAGCTGCCGGACGGCCGCCTCAAGACTTCGCTCAAGGCAAACGCCGACCAGGTCCGGCTCGGCAAGCGCATGGTGACCATCGTCCGAGACGTGCCGGTGGAGCTGAACCTCGAGAGCGCGCGCTGGACGCGATACGACTATGAGAAGGTCAGGGTGGTCTTCGACCGCTTCGAGTTTCGCCAGCTGCTGAGCCGCTTCCCGCCCCCCGACCAGGTGCCTGTGCAGCCAAGCCTCACCTTCGAGGTGGCGCCTCATCCGGCGGGGCTCATGGTCGTCGACGATCCCGCCGAAGCCGCGAACCTCCTTGACGGCGCGCCGGACGTGGGCGTGTATGCGTTCAGCGAGGGCAGCGGCCGCGGCGCCCGCATCCTCGGCCTGGGCGTCTCGACGGGAAAGCACACGTTCTACGTCTCGAACGCCGACGCGATGGACGCGGTGGCCAGCACGCTCTCCGGCCGGCCCATCTCAGGTCATGACGCCAAGGACACCGAGCTCGCGCTGCGCGCTCTTGGCGGCGGAAAACGCCAGTGGGCGTTCAGCACCTTCCTCGCCGCTTACCTCCTCGGCGCCGGGTCGCGCGATCCAAGGCTCGAGGACCTCGCGCGCGAGTTCCTCGACGTCACCCTGGTGAGCACCGAGCAGCTGCTCGGCACGGGGCGCGCTGCGCGCAAGCCGGCGGACGTCGACCCGAACGAAGCCGCGGAGTTCGCGGCCCGAAGGGCGGAGGTGATCCTGAACCTTCGGCCCCGGCTGGAAGCCGAGATGACAAACCTCGGCGTCGACTATCTCTTCCACGAGATCGAGCTGCCGCTCGCGGGTGTCCTCGCCGACATGGAGTCCGAGGGCGTGGCGATCGACGTGCCCTACCTCAAGGCGATGCAGGACGAGCTGGGCGCGCAGCTGTCTGCGATCGAGTCGGAGGTCGAGCAGGTCGCCGGGCAGAAGTTCAACCTCAACGCGCCGCAGCAGCTCGCCAAGGTGCTGTTCGAGGACCTGAGGCTCCCCGTCGGCAAGCGGACCAAGACCGGCTACTCGACCGACGCGGACACGCTCGAGTTTTTGCGCGAGAAGCACCCGATCGTCGGTCTGATCCTCGAGCACAGGCAGCTGTCGAAGCTCAAGTCGACCTACGTCGATGCCCTTCCGCAGCTGGTCGACCCGCTCAGCGGTCGGGTCCATACGTCGTTCGGGCAGGCGAGCACCGCGACAGGTCGCCTCTCGTCATCGAACCCGAACCTCATGAACATCCCGATCCGCACCGAGCTCGGGCAGCGCATCCGGCGAGCGTTCAGAGCGGGGCGCGCGGACCACGTGATGGTGTCGGCAGACTATTCGCAGATCGAGCTGCGCATCGCGGCTCATTTGAGCGGCGACCCGATGCTGCTTGGCGCATTCGCTGCGGGCCAGGACATCCACACCGCGACCGCGGCGGCCGTCTTCAAGATCCCAATCGAACAGGTCGACGCCAACCAGCGGCGGCTGGCGAAGGTCGCGAACTTCGGCTCCATCTACGGGCAGGGCGAGTACGGCCTGTC
>DAIPXW010000183.1:0-5178 GCA_036783075.1 Candidatus Dormiibacterota bacterium
GGCCATCGTGGGGCTCCAGCAGACGGGTGCGGACCTCGAGCTGCTGCGCCAGGACTTCGAGGTGGCGGCGCTGCCCTTGGAAGTCTTCATGCGCGGACTCGACGCCGAGCCGGCGCTCCAGCGCTCCGCATAGCCAGGCGACACGGGGACGCGCCCTGCCTCTCTCCGGTCTCGATCTTATGGTACGAATAGCAATCATTATCAGTACCATAGCTTGACCTTCAGGAGCCCGCTGTGGGTCCCTTCCCCGACCCCCGCAGTGCCTTGCGGAGCGCATCAGGGCTGACGCGGCCTTCGGCCACGACGCGGCCGTCGACCAGTACGACCGGGACACGCCAGTCGTACAAGGCATGCGCGGCGTCGTCGGCGTCGATGTCGAGCAGCTCAGGTTCGCGATCGAACTGGCGGAGAAGGCGCAGAGCCTCGTCGCAGAGGTGGCAGCCTTTACGGGTGACCAGGACCACGCGCACACAGCGAGGCTACCGCTAACCGGGCAGGTGGAGCGTCTCCCCTGCTTCGATCACGGGGCTCTTGAGGCCGTTGGCGGTCTCGATGTCCTGGACCCGGGCCCGGACGTCGTCAGAGGGGTAGTGCGCCGCCGCGATCGACCACAGCGTGTCGCCCGGCTGCACGACCATGGTGGCGTCCTGCGCGGCGGTCCCGCCATGGGCCACCACCGCCAGCGACACGCTTACCGCCACCGCCAGCGCGAACACGGCGGCCAGCCGGCTAACCGGCTTGATCCGGCGGTTGGAGCGCATCGGACGGATTCCGTAGCCTGCTGCGTACATCTGTTCGCGTAGACTACCGAACGGGCGTTCGGATGTCAACGACACCGAACAAAGGTTTGCAGCGAGCGGGCAATGGTGCTAGCATGGCCGCCAACGTCCCCACCACGCGCTGGAGAAGAAGACGAAATTGACCGAACAGCTCACCGAACGCCAGAACAAGATCCTCGACTACATCCGTTACGTGACCAAGGTTCGCAGCTATCCCCCGAGCGTCCGTGAGATCGGCGAGGCCGTGGGCCTGAGCTCGAGCTCGACGGTCCACAACCACCTGAACCAGCTCGAGCGCCGCGGCTTGATCAAGCGCGACCCGAGCAAGTCCCGCACCGTGCAGCTGGTGCAGGATGCCGAGGTCGACCACCAGCGGCGCAACGCCATCTCCGTGCCGGTCGTCGGCAACGTGGCGGCCGGCGCACCGATCCTGGCCGAGCAGAACATCGAAGACCACGTCCTTCTGTCATCGGAGCTGGCCCAGGAGGGCTTCTTCTTGCTGCGCGTCCGCGGCGACAGCATGATCAACGCAGGCATCCTGGACCACGACCTGGTTCTCGTTCGCCCTCAGCACGACGCACCGCAGGGCTCGATCGTGGTCGCGCTGGTCGACGGCGACGCCACGGTCAAGCGGTTCGAGCGCGGCAACGGCCACGTCCGCCTGGTTCCCGAGAACCCGGCCTACGAACCGATCGTGACGACGAACGTGAGCCTCGTCGGCGTCGTGCGCGGGGTGATCAGGCTCTTCCGCTAGCGCGGGCGCGGGCCGCCCGGCGCTTGGGCGGAGCAACGGTCGCGTAGGGGATGAACTGGCCCGCGGAATGCCGCGGCGCCCACCCCCACGCCCTGGTGCCCCCTTCCCCGTACTCGGTCCGCTCCACCCCACCGACCCTGCGCAGCGCGGCGAGGATGCCTTCGCTGCCATATGGCACCAGGAGCTCCAGCGGGACCGTGTCGGCGCGGCTTGCCCGGTCCATGGCGTCCAACAGCTCCCCGAAGCCGGTCTTCTTGGTCGCGGAGATCGCGACGGCGTCGGGGTAGCGCGCCGAGATGGCCCCGATCGCGCGGCGCCTGCTCGCCGGACCCATCAGATCAAGCTTGTTCAGCGCCACGACCCGTGGCTTGTCTCCTGCGCCGAGGTCGGCGAGGACCTTCTCCACGGTGGCCGCCTGCTCCTCGACGCTGGGAGAGCTGAGGTCCAGCACCTGCACTATCAAGTCGGCCTCGGTCACCTCTTCGAGTGTCGCCCGGAAGGCAGCCACCAGGTCGGTGGGCAGCTTCTGGATGAAGCCCACCGTGTCGGTCAGGAGCAGCTCGCGACCGGCCGGCAGCTCGAGCTTGCGGGTGGTCGGGTCGAGCGTAGCGAAGAGCTTCTGCTCGGCGCGCACACCGGCACCCGTCAGCGAGTTCAAAAGCGTCGACTTGCCTGCGTTCGTGTACCCGACGATGGCCGCGGTCTCGAGCGCCGCCCGGCGGCGCCCGGTGCGCTGCTGGTGGCGCTGGGTGCGCACCTGCTCGATCTCCCGGTCCAGGTCGCGCATTCGCTTGCGAATCCGCCGCTTCTCGACCTCGATCTGCTGCTCGCCAAAGCCACCGCGCGCTCCCACCCCTCCCCGCCGCCCGCCCACCTGCCGGTCGTACGCGTACGCGCCGATCAGCCGCGGCAGAAGGTGATGCAGGCGCGCCGCCTCGACCTGCAAGCGCCCTTCATGGGTGCGGGCGTGCTGAGCGAAGATCTCCAGGATCACCTCTGTCCGGTCGAGCACCCGCGTCTTCAGCGCCAGCTCGAGGTTTCGCTGCTGTCGCGGGCTCAAGTCCTCGTTGCACATGATCAGGTCGAAGGCGCCCTCCTGCCTCATCTCGCGCAGCGCCTCGACTTTGCCCATCCCTATGAAGTGAGCCGCGTCGACATCGCTTCGTCTCTGCACGTCGGACCCGACCACCTCCGCACCGGCCGTGCGCGCGAGATCCCTTAGCTCCGTCATCTGGTCGCGGACGATCTCCGGGGTCGAGCCCGGGAGCATCACGCCGACTAGATAAACCCGCTCTCGCGGAGGCCTGGTCGCGATCAGAGCTTGAGCTTCCTCATCCGAACCATCGCCTCCTCGAGCCGCGCGTCGGGGGCTGTAACAGAAAGCCGGAAATATCCTTCGCCGTGGGCCCCGAAGCCGACACCAGGAGTGATGTTCACGCCGACCTCGTCCAGCACGTGGCTCGCGAATCCGATCGAGTCATATCCCTGCGGCACGGGCGCCCACACATAGAACGTCGCGCGCGGGGGTTTGATGTCCCAGCCCAGCTCGTTGAGGGTATCGGCGACCAGACGGTGACGCCGCGCATAGACCGCGCACGCCTGGCGCGTTTCGTCCTCTCCCCCGTTCAGGGCTTCGATCGCCGCCCACTGGACGGCCTGGAAGATGCCCGAGTCGATGTTCGTCTTCAGCTGTCCGATCAGCCCGACCAGGTCGGCCCGTCCGCACACCCACCCGACCCTCCAGCCGGTCATGTTGAACGTCTTCGAGAGCGAGTGAAACTCGAGTCCGATCTCCTTGGCGCCCGGGATCTCGAACAAAGTCAGCGGCCGGTAACCGTCAAACGCGATCTCCGAGTACGGGGCGTCGTGGCACAGGACGATGTCGTGGCGCCGGCAGAATGCGACGGCGCGCTCGAGAAACTCCCGGTCGGCGACCGCCGCGGTGGGGTTGTTCGGGTAGTTCAGCCACATCAACGTGGCCCGGTCGGCGATGTCGACCGGGATGGCGTCGAGGTCCGGCAGCCAATCGTTCTGAGCGGTCAGCGGCATGACATACGGCTCCGCCGCGGCCATCAGGGCTCCGGTGACGTAGACGGTGTAGCCGGGGTCCGGTGCCAGGACGACGTCGCCCGGGTCGACGAGCGCCAGCGGCACGTGCGCGATGCCGTCTTTCGACCCCAGCGTCGGCAGGATCTCGGTGGCGGGATCGAGCGTGACACCGGACCGCTGCGCGTACCAGCCGGCGATCGCCTCGCGCAGCTCGGTGAGCCCGAAGTAAGACGGGTAGCGATGGTTCGCGGGATCGGCGGCGGCCTCCTGCAGGACGCTGACGATTCGCTTGGGCGTCGGCAGGTCCGGGTCGCCGATTCCCAGCGAGATGACGTCGACACCCGCCTGCTTTTTCGCCTGCACCTTGCGATCGATCTCGGCGAACAGGTAGGGCGGGATCTGTCCAAGGCGCTTGGCACCTCTGTGCACGGTCTTGCTCATGCCGATTCCCTCACGTAGCTGAGGATAGCGGGCAGAGGATCCGGCTCGATGTCGAACCACCGCACCCGGGGATCGCGACGCCACCATCTCAGCTGGCGGCGCGCGTAGCGCCGGTTCGACCTCGCCATCGCGTGCGGCAATTCCTCGCGGGTGAGCTGACCGCGGATGTGCGCCAGCGCCTCGGCGTATCCGATCCCCGTCAGCACCTGCGCGGTCTCGGGCACTCCCGCGTCGAGGGCGGCCTGGGTCTCGGCGACCAGGCCACGCTCGACCTGGCGCAGGCTCCGCCGCTCAAGGCGTTCGTCGATCACGTCGAGGCCGGCCGTGAGACCGATGCGGAGCGGGTCGAAAGGCACAGCGGTTCGCGCGCGCAGGCGGCGGAGGGGCGGACCCGCGGCGCTGAGCACCTCGATGGCGCGGATCATCCGCACCGGGTTCTGGAGGTCGACTCCCGGATCCGGGTCAAGCTTCAGCAGGCGCTCGCGGAGCGCGGAGCCGTCCAGCACCTCCAGCTCGGCTCGCAGCGCCGCGTCCGGCGGAACGCCGGCCAGGGTGAAGCCATCGGTGAGCGCGTCGACATAGAGCATCGAGCCGCCCTCGACGATCGGCAGCCGGTCGCGCGATCCGATGGCGGCGATCGCCTCTCGCGCGCCTCGCACATATCCCGCCACGTTGAAGCTCGTGGTCCGCGGATCGACGAAGTCGATCATGTGGTAGGGCACGCGGCGCCGGTGCTCGTCGTCGGGCTTGTTGGTGGCGATGTCCAGCCGCTCGTAAACCTGCTTCGAGTCGGCCACCACGATCTCCCCTGCGAGTTCCACCGCGAGGTCGAACGCGACCTGTGACTTGCCGATGCCGGTGGGGCCGACGATGACGGGTACGCGCAACAAGCTTCAGTAGTTGCGGCGGAAGTGTCGCGTCAGCTCCTGCCATTCGACAAGCAGCCGTGTGGGGCGGCCGTGAGGGCAGGTCACCGACTCATCGGCCGCCTCGAGGTCGGCCAGCAGGCGGCGCTGTTCGGCCATGTCGAGCACGTCACCGAAGCGGACCGCGGAGTGACAAGCAAGAGCCGCCGCCGCCTTTTCCAGGGCGCCGTCTCCTCGGGTCTCCGCGAGGGCGGCCAGAGTCTCCTGCACCGCGGCCGTCGCACGTCCG
>DAIPXW010000184.1:0-5158 GCA_036783075.1 Candidatus Dormiibacterota bacterium
GGGATCGTCACAAGCTGCGGCGGCGTTAGCCGGTAGGTGATCACGAAATTGTCTTCGTCGCCAGACTCGGTCACGGGACCGACACCGCTTAGCCGCGACCAATCCGCTAGGTGCGTGAGTTCGAACCGCACGGAGTCAAAGACCGGGTTGGGCTCCTCGAAATGCTCGCCGACAAGCACGTCCTCCGCCTGTAACCCCTGCGACTGGGTACCGCCTGACACCGTTCGAGTCCATGTAACGAGGCTCTTCAGAAGAGTGATTTGATCGCCATCCACCGACTGACCGTTAATGACCGGCAGGTCGTACCACTCGCCCGGGCGATTCCTTGGCTCCGATCGCTTGGCCAGATCCCACGGCAAGGCTCCTGTCAACTGCAGAACGCCGCCTGCGTCCCCACCGAGCGTTAGTGCGCCGCCGGACGCTTGGTCCCTCCGTTGCTCAGGGAGCCACCACCGCCCTTCGTATCGTCCCCGCAGTTCTTTCATCGGTTCGAGAGGTTACGCCGCACGTTGGCTGGTACCGATCCGTCGGGAGTCCTGTGGGGGTCCCGCTGAGTCCGCCGTACTCATGGGGCGTTCGAACCGGATGGGTACAGCGTGGGTACAGCCGCCTCCCGGAGAAGGGGGGCTGGGAAGCTCGGGGAGGTCGTCTCCCGAGTGGCTAGAAGGTGCGCCTGGCAGGAATCGAACCTGCTGCCTTTCGGTCCGGAGCCGAACGCTCTGTCCGGTGAGCTACAGGCGCAAGAGGTCTCGGACAGAGTAGATCGTATATCGGCGCACTAATGCCCCGTGACAGCGCGGGATATAGGGCGACGCCTACTTCGAGCTTTTCAGCGAACTCTGGGCGGAAGCGAGACTTTCATCCTCGTGGAGCACGACTGGGTGCCTGACGATGAAGTGGCCAAGTTTGTGACGACCTTATCAAGCCGCAGTGCGTCCGAGTAGATCACGCCCCCGGCACCTCCGATGGGTCAAGCCCGATGTCGCCTCGCAGCTTACGGTCGGCGGCATTGCGGGTCCCAAGATCAGTGAGGAAGTTAGTGCTTCCGGGAGTCTGGGCCTCAAGCAGGACGTCTGTCTCGATTAGCACGGTGGCGGCAAGGAGGGCCGTGGCGTCTGCCATCGCGGAGTCGGGAAACGGGATCTGCTCGAAGCCCAGGGCGAAAGCGTGGTCGGCGTCAGCCAGTCCATTCATGGCTTGCTGATATGCGTCGGAAGCGGTTGTCTGACCTTTCGCGGTTGCGGCCTGACTGTCCTTGAAATAGGTGTTGTCGAGAGCCTCGAACTTTGTGGCGGCGTTTGCGGTGAGGGTGTCGCCTGAGTTGGTGGCCGTCGCCGGCGAGGAGCCCGAGTCGCACCCAAGCAGCAGAACAACGCTTACGGTAGCCAGAAGGGATTCGCGTGATTTGAGCACTCTCGCATTGAACACCCGCTCCCCCGAAGAGCGCTCGCCATATTCTCCTGGGGGGGCGATCTTTGCCCGGGCGCATTCTCTGCGCGATGAGCGACTACAACGTGGCGCAGATCCGCATGGGCGGCGATGTCATCAAACGGGGGGAAACGCCAGGACACGCTGACTTTCCGAGCGCCTCGTAGAAGGACCTGTCCGGTTCTCGGAGGACCCCGTCCGGAACCCGTCCCTCGGGATCCGGAGCCGAACGCTCTGTCCGGTGAGCTACGGGCGCGGTAGAGCTAGCTCAGTCTAAACTGCGCCCCCCGTGGGTCGGATTGCAGCCATCGCCACCCTGATCGTCCTGGCAGCGGCCTGTCAGTCGAACAGCCAACCTGTCGCCAGCCCCTCGCCGAGCCCCACGCCCCACACCGCGCCGACCGCCGCGATCCTCCAATCGGGCGACGTACCCGCGGGCCTGACGGTGTGTCTCGGATCCGGTCCGATCGACGTCTACATCACGAACCTCGCGCAAACCGACGCCGCGCTGGCGGCGCGCGTCGAGTCTCAATGGGAGCAGCTTCGGCTGCAGGGCGCGATCGGGGCGGCGATGTCCGTCTTCACGGCCAGCCCCGCGGCCTGCGGCGCCGAGCTGGGGGCTGCCTCCAACGTGAAGTCCATCGCCAGCTTCGTCGCGGTGTTCGCCGACTCGGGCCAGGCCGACCGGGCGTGGCAGTCCGGGATCTTCGGGTTCACGCCGCCTGCGCCGGGCGAGCTTCTCGCAGGTGTTACCCGCGGGACGGACACCGGCCTCGGCCTGAGCTCTTGGACCTACAACCGGACGCCGGTGCAGCTGGGATGCTGGCACAAGTCGGTTTTCGTGGCGCTGGTGGTCGCCGGCAACCTCGATTTGCCGGCGTTCAAAACCGCCACGGCGGCCGTCGATGCTCGACTAGACTGATCGCTGCGCCCTAGTGGGCCGATCGCGCCTGTAGCTCACCGGATAGAGCGCTTGCCTGCGGAGCAAGAGGCAGCAAGTTCGATTCTTGCCAGGCGCACCATCACGCCTCCGCTCAAGATTCTGGTTCGGCTCTCAGGATGTGCACGTCCACGCCTGAGAGGCGGCGGATCACTTCGCTCGTCGTGTCGCCGGGCAGCCACCGGGTTCGTCGCCGGTGGCCGAGGATGAGCTCTGTCGCAAGCGACTCCCGGATGTATTCGACGAGAGCCGCGGCGATGGACCGCCCTCGTAGGTGAACGAACTCGCCGCCCAGCTTGTGCGTGAGCGTGGCATACGATCCCAGCCACTCTTTCTCCTGGTCGGACAGGTTTGGGGGCCTGACCGAGACCACGGAGAACTTCGCGTTCTGGGCCTGTGCATAGGCGCCGGCGCGCTGAATACGGCCCTCCAGGCCTCGGCCTGCCGGCAGGGCGAGCACGATGCGGCCGCGCACCTCCCAGGGCTCCAGCACCCCGGTGGCGCGCATGTAACCCACCAGCTGCCGGTCGGCCTGCTCGGCGATGACCCTGAACGCCGACTCTCGAAGCGCTTCGAGGACCGTCAGCCGCAGCTCCCGCTGCAGTGCGACGGCCAGCTCGGCAGGCGGCAGAACTCCCTGCTCGCGCAGGCGCTGCAGCAGGTCGGCCGGCGTCACGTCGACCAGCTCGAGCTCGTCGATCGACTCCAGGGCTGAGTCTTCGATCAGCGCATCGGGTAGCCCTGCGCCGAGCATCGCCCCGAACGGTGTCGCGGTGCTCTTGATCGAGAGCAGGTGCAGGGTCGCGAGCACCGTGATGCCCGCCGCGAGCAGGCGCGCGACCGACTCGACCCGCGGGCGCCCGTCCGCTCCGAGCTCGGCCAGGTCGTCGATGCAGGCCACCTCGGGGTTGCGCGCGAGCACCGCTTCGACATCCAGCGCTTGACCACGCGCGGGGTGGCGCCCCGAGCCCAGCACCTCCAGGTCGCGCAGCGCCGCGTCGGGTTCGCCGTGGACGTCGTACGCGGCCACCACGACGTCGGTGCCTCGACCGCTGCGGCGCCGCGCCTCGTCCAGCATCACCGTGGTCGCGCCGGCGCCGCGCGCGTATCCGAGGTAGACGCGGAACAGGACACGGCGTCGCGTTTCCGACGAGATCTGCCTCAGCAGCTGCAGGGGATCCGGACGCTGTTGCTCGGCCATCACTGCACAACCCTTGCGATCACGTGGACGTCCGACCCCGGCAGCCCGTCGATGATGCGATCAACGATCGTCGGTCGCAGCCGGCTCAAGCCGGCGGCCGAGACCATCTCGCCGACCACCACGTGCTCGATCGAGGAATCGCGGGCGGCCTGGATCACCGCGCTCGCGACATCCGACCCGCCTAGCACAACGAACGACCCGCCGAGCTGGGCCGCCAGGGACCGGTAGCGCTCGAGGTCCACCGATTCGGTTCCGCCGGTCTGCACAGTGACCACCATGCAGCTGCCCCCCAGGCGCCGTGCCAGCCGGGCGCCGCGCCGGATCAGGTCCTCCGACGAGGAGCTGCAGGACACGGCGACGAGCACGTCTTCGGGTGAGGCGAGGACGTGGCGGGAGCGGGCCATGGAGTCGGCGACCAGGCGCAGACCGATCTGCCGCATAGCTGCGAGGTTTTGGGGGCGGAAGAAGTTCGCCAGCGCGGTTTCGACCTTCTCGCGCGAGTAGACGTTTCCGTGCCGCATCCGCTTGCGCAGCGCTTCGGGCGTGATGTCGATGAACTGGATCTCGTCCGCGCCATCGAGCTCCCTGTCGGGGACGGTCTCTCGCACGACGATGCCGGTGACCTTCTCGACCAGGTCCTTGACGCTCTCGACGTGCTGGACGTTGACCGTGGTGATCACGTCAATCCCCGCTTTGCGCAGGTCCTCGACGTCCTCCCAGCGCTTCGCGTTGCGAAGGCCGGGCACGTTGGTGTGGGCCAGCTCGTCGACCAGCGCGATCTCCGGCCGCCGTCGGAGCACGGCCTCAAGATCCATGTCCTCCTGCACGGTCTCGCGGTAAGGCACGCGAACCCGCGGCACCACCTCGAGGACGGCAAGCAGCTCCACGGTTCGCGGGCGGTTGTAGGTCTCCACGTAACCCACCACGACGTCGTGACCGTGCGAAACGAGCTGGTGCGCCTCTCGAAGCATCGCGTAGGTTTTGCCTGCGCCCGGGGTGGCGCCCAGGAAGACTTTCAGGCGGCCGCGCGACTTCTCACCGGACGCAGCCTCGCTCGTCGACTTCGGCTGCATCGTGCGCCTAGCCTAGCCCGCCTCCCCGGCGTCCAGCCCCAGGTTGAGGAGCAGCACATCGACGCTCGGCTCGCCGAAGATCCCGAGGGACCGGCCCTGCGTGTACCTGTCGACCAGCGCGTTGACCCTGCCCAGGTCGAGCCCTCGCACTTTCGCCACCCGTGTGGCCTGAATTCTGGCGTTGGCGACGCTGATGTACGGGTCCAGGCCGCTGAAATCGGCCGTCACCATGTCGGCGGGGACGCCGTCGGCCGGGATGTTGTACTCGGTCTGTCGGATCTGTGCGATCTCCGCTGTGACACGGTCGATAAGCGCCTGGCTCGAAGGGCCGAGGTTGCTGCCGGCCGAGTTGTTGGCCGCGTACGGGAGCGGTTGGCCGGTGACCGGGTCGACGGTCGCGGACGGCCGCGGGTGGAAGTAGCGCAGGTCGGTGGGGTCGAACCACTGGCCGATGAGCTTCGAACCGATGACATGGCCGCTTTTGTCCGTGACCAGGCTGCCGTTGGCCTGGTCGTG
>DAIPXW010000185.1:0-5142 GCA_036783075.1 Candidatus Dormiibacterota bacterium
GTTCAGGAGTGGCGGGTCCAGCCCCGGCCGGTTCGCCGGCTCGCTGCACCGACGTGAAGCTCGAACCCGCAGCCGATGCGCCGGCCGGAGCGCTATCGCCAGAGGGCGATGTCTCACCGCCGGAGGTCATCGGCTCCTGGTCACCATGGTCGGAACGCGCCACGACGCGCTGCACGTTCCAGACGAGTGGGCTTGGTTTGGGTCGATCTGCTGCCAGAGGAGTCCCCGCTCGATGCGCGCTAGCAGGAACCGATGAAGCGGCGGGCCACCTTTGAACCGCCGGCTGCGGCATGTCGCGGAGCGCCCTGAACGCCTGCGTCGCCTGGTACGCCGGCCCTCCGTCATGGGTCGGGGCGCCCGGCCGGCTCATAGCGGCGACGGCGGGCCACGCCGAGGTCAGCGGCAGCGTCGGCGTCTGCATGCGGAGCTCCGGCGTGGACCGCAGCTCTCGCGCCGTCGATCGGGCCGGACCAGGCGCGACCTGCCTCTGAATCGAGACTGGCGGAGCGGCCACCGACGTGGTGCGCGAACCCTGTCCCGTGGCGATCGCCGCCGCGATGCCTTCAACTGAATCGGCCGCTCCAGCGGGCGCAGGTGGAGCGACAACGGTCTCGGGCCGCGATGCGCCGCCTGGCTTGCGGATCGGAGGCAGTGGCCTCAGCTCGGGAAGCCGCATCGTCAAAGGCTCCGGCTCCGGCTCCGACTCGAGTTTCATCGGCCTAGCCGCGGTCTCGGTTTGCCTCTCGTCGGCCGGGTGCGAAGTCGCCTGTGGCTCAGCGGGGGATGGCCGTGCTTCGGTGCCTCTCCGCTCGACGGGCGCCGTCGCCTGTGTCGAGGTTGTTGGCAGTGTCCGCATCGGGGCGCCAAGTCCGAGTCGCCGGGACAACCCAAGGTTGAGGCGCGTCCCGGTGGCAGATGCTGCCGGCGATGATTGGTGGGTCCCAACTTCAACGTCTCTTTGCGCGACCAGCGGTTCGAAGGTCGAGCGCTGCACGGGGCGGAGAGGCCCAACCTCAACCCGGCTCGAGTCGGTCAGCCGGCCGGCCGGCGCCGGCACGCTCGGCGCGTCGATCGCCACCGGCCTAAGCACCCGCATCGGTTCTGTCCCAGCAGGTTCAGTCACATCGACTTCGCCGGCCGTGGCAGGTTCGGTGGGAGATGCCACTTCCTCCGACATCGCCTGGACGCTGACCGGCGGCGCGCTTCGGCGCCGCGGTCGTGCCTTCAGCTCGGTGGCCGGGGCATAAGACGCGACCGGATTGGCGATGCCCGTTACGAGTCCCTGCGGCGCGTCAGGCGATCGGTGGTGCCCAAGCGGCTGGAGGGCCAGCGCCGGTTCGTCCGAGCCGGCGAGCGATTCGCCGAACTCGACGCTGCGAGCCGTCAACGGCGCGTCTCCGATGGCTCGCTGCATGGGCGCAAGAGACTCCCAATCGCGCCGCCGCGACGGGGCTGCCGGCTCCGACCCCGAGCTGCCTTCCGCACGTGCGGCCTTTCCGAAGTGGAACGGCCAGCGCATCAGTGGCCTGTCACCGCTGGCCCTATTCCTCTTCAGCCAGGCGCTCGTTGATCCGCCCGATCTCCTCCACGAACCGCTGGCGCAGCGGGTGCTCCAGGTCGAGGATCTCCTCCAGCGACCAGTGGAAGTGATACGCGATGTACGCGATCTCTTCGAACATGCGGTCGGAGTTGTAGGTCACGCTTTTCCCAGGCGATCACCGCCTGCCACGTCCACTGCGAACTCGTGCTTGCACTCCGGGCACGTCACGGAGGCATGCGTGTGTCCCTCTTGATTGATGCGCCGATAGAGGTCCTGCAGGAAGGCCAGGTCGGAGGCGAACAGTCCCTCGATCGTGGTCGCCGTTATCTGTCCGACCGACCCGAGCCTGGTCACAACCCGCGAGAGGAGGATGACCGTGAGATATGCCTCGTTCTCCCTGACACGAGGGTCGCGTTGCGGCGAGATCTCGTCTCGTGCGGTGGCCAGCCGCATCGAACCTTCGCGGTGGACCACGCCGTTCTCGTCCATGTAACCCCGAGGCAACACGAACGTGAACTCCGTGCGCAGCCCATCGCTTCGGGCCGACGCGCCAGGACGCGCTGCAGTTGCTGAGCTCACTTGACCCGGTGCAGCTCCTCGCAGACGATCGTGACCTCTTCCACGAGGACCTCATTCCCGCCCGCCTTGAGGCCGCTCATCGTCACCTTGGAAGGCCACGCGTTGACGAAGTTGTAGCGGCTGACCTCCGCGTGGTCGTAGCTGTACAGAACGACGGAGCCGTTCTTCCGAGCATCGCCCATTTTGCCCTCAACGGCCTTCTGATGCCAGTCCCACATGTCGGTGGAAGAGTTCTTGGCGCGTTTGAACGTGATGGTTGGAGGCTTGAAGTTGCCCGGCAGCTGTTTGATGATGAACTTACCGTCCTTGTTGTTTTCTTTGAGCGGGATCACCTCGATCTCGGAGACGATTCCGCTCACCTCTTGGAACTGCGCGATCGAGACGCTGTCGATTTCGATCGAAAAGTGGTACCCGGCAAGACCATCGCTCGGCAACCCTGGCAAACCGGTCGGCATCTTATGACTCCTTCTTCATGCGTTCGATATTCACGCGTTCGTGCCGTTACTCGGTCAGCGAAGCGCCGCCCGAGAACTGGGCGATTCGGAAGACCACGAATTCAGCGGGCTTGACTGGTGCGATGCCGATTTCGACCACGAGCTGGCCGGCGTCGATGACCTCCGACGGGTTCGTCTCCGAGTCGCACTTGACGTAGAAGGCTTCTGCCGGCGTCGCTCCGAAGAGGGCGCCGTCCCGCCACGAGCGAACCAGGAAGGCGTTGATCGTTCTCTTGACGCGTTCCCACAAGGCCATGTCGTTCGGCTCGAAGACCACCCACTGCGTGCCGCCCAAGATCGAGCCTTCGATGTAGTTGAAAAGCCTGCGGACGTTGAGGTAGCGCCACGCCGGGTCGCTTGAAAGCATCCTTGCACCCCAGACGCGGATCCCGCGTCCGGGAAACGCCCGGATGCAGTTGATGCCTTGCGGGTTCAATTGGTCGTGCTCGGACTTGGTGATCAGAAGCTCGAGGTCGAGGGCGCCTCTGATGACCTCGTTTGCAGGTGCCTTGTGGACTCCCCTGGTGCTGTCGCTGCGCGCCCAGATCCCGGCCATGTGGCCGCTCGGTGGCACCAGCATCGGCTGGCCGGCAACCGGGTCGAAGATCTTGATCCAGGGCCAGTACAACGTGGCGTACTTCGAGTCGTAGCGGGCCTTGTCGACCCTCCACTCGCGGATCTGCTGGGCATTGAGGCCCGGAGGCGGGTCCAGGATGGCGACGCGGTCGCCCATCAGCTCGCAGTGCGCGATCATGGCGAGCTGCACCGCCTGCACGCCCTCCAGGTCGATGACCCCGCCCTGGTATGCGGCCATCAGGTCAGGGACCGAGAGCATGGTGACGGTGTCGACGGCCTCGAGGCCGCCGAAGCCGGTCCGGTCGGAGGAGTTGCCCACGTAGGCATCCGGTGTGACGCGGACGGGTCCGCTCGTGCCGCCCCCGCTGAGGGAAGCTTTGGCCCCCGCCACCGGCTCCATGGCAGTGGCACCGCTGACCTCCTCGAGCTGGATTAGCTTCGAGGTCTTGACAGCGGTGACGACGCTCCGCTTGCCGCGCTTGGTGGTGACGTTGTCGTAGATCTCTTCGACCTTGCCGCCCCTGCTGACGATCAGCTTGAAAACATCTTCGCCGGGCTCGGACGAGTCGGTCACCTCGACCGTGATGTCGTTGCCTCCCGGGCCGGCTTCCAGCGCCGTGACGCGATACGGAAGCGCTTTGTCCCTGCCGAGAGGGATCTCGGCGTGGGCCGCCGGGCCAAGGCCGTTGGAGCCGACCCTCACCACATAGCAGGCGCCGCCGCCGTTGAGGAAATATCCGTAGACCGCGTGGGCGAGGTATGAGCCTTCCATGAAATCGCCGAACGACTGCACGAACTGGCTCCAGTTCGTCACCTGCGTGGGCTTATTGAACGGTCCCCTGGCCGCCAGGCCGACGAAGGCCGCCACTGCGGTGCCGACTCCCTCGATCGGGCGTGAGCCGGCCTCAACCTCCTCGACATAGACGCCAGGTGAAAGGTATTGCGGCATTACGATCGCCCTCCGAGATTTGCTGAAGGTGGAACGGGGCTGAGACTCGCATCGGGGGCCGGGCCGTACAAGGGACGAGGGGTCCGACGTATGGGTAGCCGGGACGGCACTTAAGTGCACGCAAGCGGCGCGAGCGGGAACCTCGCCAACACGCAAGCGTCCCCATCGGGCACTGCCGCTTGCGCGAACGTGCAGGCAGGTCCGCACCAAGGACTGCCCGCCGACGGCTTGTGAGCCCATCTCCGTGCCGGGAGGCTCTATGGCGTGATCCAGGACGTGGATGAATCCCTGCGCGCCCTCGTCAAGCGCGATGCGTTGAACGGTTCAGCTGTGGAGATTGCCTTCGATGCGCCGACGAAGGATTGGGCGGCGCGTCGCAACACGCCCACCGTCGACATCTACCTGTACGACATCCGCGAGGACCTTCGCCGTCGTGAGGTCGAGTGGGAGCCGGTCCGCGACAAGACCGGCAAGATCACGTCTCGAAAACCGCCGTCACGACGATTCAAGCTGTCGTACCTCGTCACGGCATGGACGCAGCGTCCAGAGGACGAGCACCGCCTCCTTGCCGCGCTTCTCTCGTGCTTTGTCAGCAACGAGATCGTCCCGAAGGAGCTCCTGGCCGGCGTGCTGGCGACGCTCGATGAGCCCCTCTACGTGACCATCGCGCAGCCGCCTCCGCAGGATCGCTCACTCTCCGACGTCTGGACTGCCCTCGGTGGAGAGTTGAAGCCGTCGCTCGATCTGGTGGTCACGTCGCCGATGGTCGATGCCCGCTCTGAGACGGCTGGGCCACCGGTCCTGGAGGAGCTCAAGTTCAGCGTCAACGGAGACGCTCCATCGAAGCGAGGGCAGAAAGCGGCCGCGCAGCCCGATCCCGAGGAGCCGGTGGTCCCGGAGGAGACGCTGGTCGCCGGGAAGGCGCCGCACACGGGACGGACGATCCGGTTGCGAGGTCTGTCCAGCAGGTGATCCCTGGTCTGGCGGCGGCCTCGGGCACGGAA
>DAIPXW010000186.1:0-5111 GCA_036783075.1 Candidatus Dormiibacterota bacterium
CCCCCACTCGCGCCGCAGCACGATCCAGTTCACGAGCGGTGAATTGTAGGACTTAGCCGGAGGCGGACGCTTCTAGAAATCGTCGTCGCCGGAGCCCGCGAGGCCTTCCTCTTCCTTCTTCTTGCGCTGGTTCAGGAGCCGGATGAAGTCCTGCGCACGCGCGAGCGCCTTCCAGCGCTCCGGAAAGAAGTCCTGGACCAGGATCTGCTTGTCCGGCAGCTGGTAGACGGTGACGCACCATTTCTGGAGGGTGCGCGAAACCTCGACCTCGAAGTCCTTCTCCGCGGTCTCATACCGGACAACTTTGTCGTCGTCGAATCTTTTTCGTCCTGATACAGCCATAGGTAAATCACTCGGGTAGGAATTCGGCTCATTGAGCGACTTCCGATTATAGACCTGCGCCGAGCTAACCCCCGTCGAGGAGCTCCCGCAGAAGGGGCGCGAGCTCCTCGCGCAGGCCCTCGCGCTTCATGGCCAGCGTCAGGTTCGCGCGGAGGTAGCCCGGCACGGTCCCGGTGTCGTAGTAGTCGCCATCGAACTCGAGCGCCACGACCGGGTGCGACCCGAGCGTCCGCTTGATCGCGTCCGTGAGCTGGATCTCCTGCCCGGAGCCCGGTTCGAGCTGGTCCAGCGCTGCGAACACGGCGGGCGTCAGCACGTAGCGCCCGAGGATGGCGAGGTCAGACGGCTCGGTGCCGGGCGCGGGCTTCTCGACCATGTCGATCACCTCATGCAGGCGACCGCTGCCGCCGGCGACCTCGACTACCCCGTAGCGCCCGACCTCGCTGCGCGGGAAGCGCCGCACCGCCAGCACGGTCGCACCAGTCTTGTGGTGCGCGTCCAGGAGCTGCTTCAAGCAGGGCACCGACCCGAGGATGACGTCGTCCGCCAGGAGCACTGCACACGACTCGGCGTCCACCAGACGGCGCGCGGTCCATACCGCGTGGCCGAGGCCGAGGGGATCTTTCTGCTGGATGTAGGTGATGTCGACCAGGTCGCTGAGCCTGTCGACCTCGCTCAGGATTCGAAGGAGGTCGGTCTTGCCCCGCTGCTCGAGGTAGTGCTCGAGCTCGAGCGAGCGGTCGAAGTGGTCGACGATGGCGCGCTTGCCGCCGCCGGTGACCATGATCACCTGCTCGATGCCGCTCGCGATCGCCTCTTCGACCCCGTACTGGATGGTCGGCTTGTCGACCAGGGGCAGCATCTCTTTGGGCTGCGCCTTCGTGACCGGGAGAAAGCGGGTTCCCAGCCCGGCGGCCGGAAAGATCGCTTTGCGCACAACGGGGATCGTCACGGACCACAATCTATCTGGTGGAACCGGTGGAAAGTATCAAGCCAGGCATCGAGGGACGGCTCGAGCGCGTCGTGGAAGGTGAGCTGCTGACCAGGCACGTCGGCGGCCAGGGCGTATTCTCGACGCCGGCGATGATCGGGCTGATGGAGATCACAAGCCACCGTTCCCTGGACGGTTTGATCCCTGAAGGTCAGACCACGGTCGGATATGAAGTCCACGTGCGCCATCTGGCGTCCACTCCCCCCGGCAGCACTGTGGTGGTCACGACGCGCCTCACCGACGTGAAGGGCAACAAGCTGTACTTCGAGGTCGAGTGCCGGCACGGCGACACGCTGCTCGGCTCCGGCATTCACAAGCGGGCCATAGTGCCCGCCACGTTCTGATGCCTTACTGGCAGATCGTCACGAGGTCATTCGGCATCGCGTGGCGCCACAAATACCTCTGGTTGCTGGCCCTGTTCGCCGGTGAGAGCGGCGGCGGCGCGAGCTTCAATTACGGCCAGTCGCAGCCGTTCGGGACCAACGCCAACCCTCCTGATTTCAATGGCGCGGCGCAGCAGGTGTCGAGCTGGGTCTCGAACAACCTGGGCTTCATCCTCGTGGTCGCGGCCCTGCTGCTGGTGCTTTGGATCGCCTTCTTCATTTTCGCCGCCGCCTGCGATGGGGCGCTGGTGCGAGCATCGGCGGAGCATGACGCCGAGAGACCATTCGACCTCGGCGTGGCGTGGCGGTGCGGTGTCGCGACGCTCGGCACGATCATCCGCATCAGGCTTATCGTGCTGCTGCTCGTTCTGCCTGTGTTGATCGTATTCGTAGCGCTTGCGATCAGCGTTGTCGGCACATTTCTGGGTCACAACTACGGCGCCGGGGTAGGGCTCATCTTGGTCGTTCTGCTCGTCCTGCTCGCCACGGTCCCTTACGCGATCTACCTGTCCTTCCTGTCCCGCCTGGCCACGCGGGCCGCTGTGCTGGAGCAGCTCGCAGCAAGGCCGGCGCTCGGACGGGCCAACCACTTGATGCGGCAGCGGCTGGGCAGGGTGCTGCTCGTCTGGCTCCTCGAAATCGCCGTCGGCATCGCCGTCGGCATCGTCGTGGGCATCGTGCTCGCCATCATCGCGGTACCGCTCGTCCTGGCCGGCGTGGCCGCCTACGCGAGCGGGTCGGGGACCTTCTGGGTCGTGCTCGTGATCGGCGTCGTGGTCCTGCTGCCGGTCACGCTGATCATCGGCTCGTTCCTCGCCGCGCAGGACTCGACCTACTGGACCCTCGCGTTCAGGCGCCTCGAGCTCGAGCAGCCGCCTGCCTACTACTACGGATACCAACCGCCGCCACAGCCAGGGCCGACCCCGGGAATTACCTAGCGGCGCTTCTTCTTACTTTTTTCAGCCAGGTGCTGCGCGAGCTTCTTCAGGCCCGGGTTGACCACGACGACTTTCGGTCCGCGCACCTTCCGGTCGCGCGCCTTGACGTGCGCGCCTTCGCGTGGCGATATCCGCTCCAGCTCATCCGTCACCCGGTGATCGTAGCGTCGCCGCGATGTGGCAGATCGACCCGGAGTCGGCGAAGCGTCACGCCCGAAGACGTGGAGACCCGAGTACCCTTTGGGCATTCCGCCGGCTGTTTCGGACACGATTGGGGGTAACGAAAGTTGAAGGCTTACGTCCTCATCAATGCGTCTCCAGGACGCGCGCTCGAGGTCGCCAAGAAGATGGAAGGCACAAGCGGGATCACCGCTGCGGACGCGATCACCGGTGAGTACGACGTGATCGCCGTCTGCGAAGCGCCGGACGTGAACTCGATCGGATCGCTGATCGTCGACAAGATCCAGAAGATCGACGGCGTCTTCAAGACGATCACGTGCCTTGCTGTGAAGTAGGACCGACCTCCGCGGCGAGTGCCGCCGAAACCTCGGGGAGTCGCGAGAGCCAGCCGGCCATCTGAGGCATCTCCTGCTCGAAGCTGCCCACCGACGGCGACCAGGTGAGCTCGCGCCGAGAGTGGGAGTCGTCGAAGAGGCGGGTTCTCCCGAGCACGTCCACCGCGTACGTCCCCGGCCACACGACCGCCCCGGAGGGCCTGAACGTCTCCATCGCCAGGGCCCTCAGGTAGAGCAGGTCGTAAGGGAGGTTCACGATCGTGCCCCCCACGCCGACGGACCGGACCGCGGATTCGACCAGTGCGCGCCACGTGGAGTCGAACCCTCCCACCAGGTAGACGTGGCCGGCACGGCCTCGGTCTGCCGCGGCCAGGCACGCCCGTCCCACGTCCGCCGCGGAGACGAACGTTTGCGGTGCGCGGCCTCCCCCGGGTAGCCACAGGCGGCCCCGGGCCAGCGCTCCCATCAACCGCGGCACGATCCAGTCCTCGCCGACGCCGAAAACGCGCGCGGGACGGACGATCACGGCCTCGACCTCGGCCGCGGACGCGATCAGCCACCGCTCCTCGAACAGTCGCAGGCGCTCGTACGGGTGGGCGGGGCCGACAGGCGACTTCTCGGTCATCCGCGCGAGACCTTCGAGGCGATAAACATCCGCGGTGGACACGTGCACGATGCGGCGGACACGCGCCTGGCGCGCCGCGGCGAGGACGCGCTGGAGAACCGTGGAAGCCGTCTTACGGTAGCGGAGACGCCGGGCCGGAGAGTAGGCCTGCGCGCAGTTCACGACCACCTCGACACCGGTCATCGCGTCGGCGAGAGTTTCGTCGTCCGCGTCCGCGTTCAGCTCGATGACAGGTACCTCGACGGCGAGCGCCCTCGAGACGTGCCCGCCGAGAAACTCACCCGCGCCGATGACGAGATGCAAGGCGCCAGATTAGAAGAAACGAGCGCCGCTGCGAGGCCGGATTCACTCCGGCCGTCCCCCGCGTGCACCTTCCAAACGCCTCTCATCCTTGTGGTCACTCGGAGGGGGCACCACGGGGGAGGTCTGCCTCCCCCGTGCCTTTACGGGGAGCGCCGCCGCAGGCCCGCGGTCAGGGCCGCGCGCACGTTGTCGACGATCTTCGCCACGCGGCTGCTCAAGGCCCACCAGACCGGCGCGTCGGGCTGGATCGGAGCCCCGATGGAGACGTCGATCCGGCTGAAAGGACGCAGGACGTCCGTGCCTCGAACGGCGACCGGACACACTGGGACCCCGGCATGAAGGGCGAAGTGACCGATCCCGACCTTCAGCGGTCTCAACGCGCGGCCCCTCGAATACCGGCCCTCCGGAAACATCAACACGACGCCTCCCCGCTCGAGTACCTGGTACACGGTACGTAGACCGGCTTCGTCGAGCTCGCCTTTTTGCGGTGAGATCGGAAACACGCCGATCAGTGGAAGCAGCCGCCGTTTCCAGTCCCGATTGAAGACCGTCTCGCGTTTCGCCATCGTGTAGATGACCGGCCGCTCCGGAAAGAACGGGATGATGAATGCAGGGTCGAACCAGGCCTGGTGGTTCGCGGCGAGTATGTAGGGCGGCTGCGGGATGTTCTCGAGCCCCGTCACCGTGACGCGGAACAGCACCCTCACCAGCCATTGCACCAGGCGCCGCACCACGCGGTAGAGGCGGGGCGGCTCGATTGGAACCGGGTGGACGAGCGGGTCCAGAGGGCCGCCGACGAGCTCCCGGTATTCGGGACTTGTGTACCGCCTCTGGGCGCGGGCTTCAGGAGTCGAGGAATCTGTGGAGGACGCGGTTGAACTCCTCTGGCCGCTCGGCCTGCGGTGTGTGCCCCGCCCCTTCGATCACCGAGAGGCGAGACCCATCGATCATGGAGTGGGCCAGCGTGGCATGGGCCAGGGGGAACAGCGGATCGTCCGCGCCCCAGATGAGCTG
>DAIPXW010000187.1:0-5102 GCA_036783075.1 Candidatus Dormiibacterota bacterium
ACGATCAGATAGGTGTCCGACGAGCTCGCGATGTCAATTGGGGCGCCGTTCACGACGGACTGCGGTTTCGCCCCAGCGTTAAGCTTGCCCGCCGCTTCCCGCGCCATCTCAACCTGTGGGTGATTGGCTGCCCCTCGGAGCTCCTGCTGAACGACGATGAAAGCCGCGAAGGCCGCCAGCGTAGCGAGGCCGCTCAGCAGGATCCATAGTGGCAGCGCTCGTTTCATCAACACAGTGCGATAAACGGTAGAACGCCGCGGTGGTTACACCAACTCCAGGAGACGCGAATTCAGAAGATGGAGCGGGAGACGGGACTCGAACCCGCTACCTCAACCTTGGGAAGGTCGCGCTCTGCCAGGTGAGCTACTCCCGCGCTC
Organism: Candidatus Dormiibacterota bacterium; assembly: GCA_036783075.1. GTDB lineage: Bacteria > Chloroflexota > Dormibacteria > Dormibacterales > Dormibacteraceae > Palsa-870. The sequence goes on from DAIPXW010000187.1 coordinate 378, forward strand.
GAAGATGAGATTTTAGGTCTCTACCACTGCCTCGGCTTGCGGGGCGGCTTCGGCGACGACCGAGCGGACGAGCAGCGAGTACTCGCCGACCAGCCGGTCCGAGAGGACCGGGTCGAGGGTCGAAGCGATGACGTGGTACTCCGGCCGGTCGGCGTCGGGCACCACTAGGACCCAACCGCCTTCGACGAACACCTTGACCCCGTCAGTGAGGTCGACGCGATCGCGCATGTGCTTCTCCATCATCGTCCGCATCACGCGGCCCTTGACATCCCACGGGCAGAACTCGACCGCCGCGCGATGCGAGACCGGCGGAATCATTTCTCGCAGCGCGCCCAGCGATGACCCGGTCTGCGCCAGCAGCTCGAGCACGCGGACCGTGGTGAAGATCGCATCGAACGACACCGCGAAGTCGGGCCAGCAGTAGCCGCCCGCGCCGTCCGAGGCCACCACCGTCTCGGCGTGCTGGGCCGCCCGCAGCACCGAGCCCGGCGTGATCTTGGTGGGAACGAAGCGGCTGTTGAGGCGTTCCGCGATCATCGAGAACGCGAGCGATGCCGATGCCGGCCCAAGCACCATGCCGGCTCGGCCGGCCAGGGCAAGCTGCGTCAGGACCGCGAACGCCTGGTCGTGGTCCAGGACGGTGCCCGTCTCGTCGACGAGGAAGCACCGCTCGCCCGGGCTGTCGATGAAGACCCCGAGCTTCGCCTTGACCGCAGAGACGATCACGCCCATCTCGTTGAGATGGCCGCGGAACGTGTTGTAGTCCTGCTCCGCGACGACTTCAGCGGGAGACGCGTTCAGCGGGATGACGGTGCAGTTCATCTCCTGCAGCACGCGCGGCAGCACGACCGCCGCGGCGCCGTTGTTGTAGTCGATCAGCACCTTGAAGGCGGCTCCGCGGACCCGCTCGAGGTCGACCTTGGCGATCATGTCGTCGATGTAACGCTCGGTCTGGCCGTCCCGGCGGGTGATGCGACCCATCTCGTAGTGGGATGCGCGCCGGATGTCCTCCCGGAAGAAGAGACCCTCCAGCCGGCGCTCGCTGCGCTTGTCGAGCTCCAGGCCGTGGTCGTCGAAGATCCGGATGTCGGCGGACCGCGGGTCGACCGGCGAGGTCTGCACGTGAACCTCGGCGACGTGGTTGTGGCGGGCCCAGTAGCGTCCTACCGGGGCCGGCAGCACCGACAGATCGGTCACGCTGGTGCCCGACGAGATCAGCCCCGACATCAACGCGCGCCCGATCATGCGAGCCGATCTCGTGTAGTCCCGCGAGAAGCCGATCTCGGTGCCCTTGGCCGCGAGCGCCCCTATCGCCGCGCCGAGACGCGAAGCGAACTCTGGCGTGAACTCGACGTTGATCAACCCGTTCAGCCCGTAGGAGCTGAACAGTCCCCGCTTCCAGGAACCCGCCCAGATGATCGACTCGTGCACCACCGCACCCGGCTCGACCTCTTTGTTCGGCCAGATGCGCACGTTGGGGTTGACCGTGGATCCAGCGCCGATGACGACGTCGCTTCCGATCACGCTTCCCTCTTCGAGAAGGCAGCCGTTCTTGATCGTCACCGAGCGGCACACGACCGCGCCGCGCAGCCGAGAGTTCAACCCGATGTACGTGTGGTCCCAGGTGATTGAGTTCGAGATCTTCACGCCGGAATCGACGGTCGTATACGGGCCGACGACGCAGGGCCCGTTGACCCAGGCGCCGGAACGCACCTTGGCGCCCGCGCAGATCAACGCCGGGCCGTCGATCCTTGCTCCCGGCGACACCTCCGCTTCGGGATGGATCCAGATCGAGTCGCCTCTGCGCTCGCCGGGGATCTGCACCTTGACCTTGCCCTCGAGGCAGTCGAAGTTGGCCTTCACGTACGCGGCGTGGCTCCCGACGTCCTCCCAGTAGTCGGAGGCGACCCACCCGAAAACGTGCTCGCCCTCCTTCAAGAGCTTGGGGAACACGTCGCCCGACCAATCCGTCACCTCGCCGGGGCGGAAGAAGTCGAACACGGCCGGGTCGAGGATGTAGATCCCGGTGTTGGCCAGGTCTGAGATCACCTCGCCCCAGCTCGGCTTCTCGATGAAGCGCTGCACCGCTCCACCCTCGTCCACGACCACGACTCCGTACTCGAGCGGGTTGGGCACCGGCTTGAGTACGATCGTCGCGATCGCGCGGCGCTCGCGGTGGAACCGAACGGCGGCTCCGAGGTCGATGTCGGTGAGAGAGTCCCCGGAGATGACCACGAACGGCTCGGTGAGCTGCTGGCGCGCCAGCATCACGGAGCCGGCCGTGCCGAGCGGGGAGTCCTCGACGGAGTAGGTGAGCGCCACCCCCTGCTCGGAGCCGTCGCCGAAGTAGTTGCGGATCGATGCCCCGAGGTATTGGACGGTGGCGACGACGTCCCGCATCTGGTGGCGGCGCAGGTGCAGGAGGATGTGCTCCATGATCGGCCGCCCCGCCACGGGGACCAGCGGCTTCGGCTGGCGGCTGGTGAGCGGCCGAAGGCGCGAGCCTTCGCCCCCAGCCATCACGACCGCCTTCAATTGGCCAACCCAATACCATCGTAGGAGTGTCCGTGCGGGAGGAGATCAATCAATTCGCCAACGACCTGCTCTGGACCTGGCAGCCACCGATCGAAGGCCTGTTCCGAGCCATCGACCCGGACCTGTGGGAATCGACGCGGCAGAACCCCGTCCTGATGCTCACCCGGCTGGGTGAGGAGGGGGTCGCCCGCGCCTGCGAGAAAGACGAGGTCCGCGCCGCGCTGGAAGGCGCGCGGGCGGCTTACCGCGAGTACTACGACCGCAAGCCGAGGTTCATGGATGCCCACGCTCCGCTCGTGATCGCGTACTTCTCGCTCGAGTTCGGGCTTGCGGAATGCTTGCCGATCTACTCGGGCGGCCTCGGCGTTCTCGCCGGCGACCACCTGAAAGCGACCAGCGACCTGGGCCTGCCGCTTGTCGCCGTCGGCCTTCTGTACCGCCAGGGGTTCGGCCGGCAGGAGATCGACGCCGGTGGACGCCAGGTGGAGGTGTATACGGAGAACGGCGGCCACGAGCTGCCGGTCCGCAAGGTCGAAGGCGTGGAGGTCGAGGCCCCGATCGGATCGCGCACCGTGCGCATCGGTGTATGGCGGGCGCAGGTCGGACGCGTGCCCCTTTTCCTGCTCGACACCGATCTCGAAGCCAATGAACCCGACCTGCGGGCAATCACCGATCGCCTGTACGTCCCGGAGCCCGACCGGCGGCTGCGCCAGGAGATCGTGCTCGGCATCGGAGGGGTCCGGGCCCTGCACGCCCTCGGCATCGACGCCGGCGTGTTCCATCTGAACGAAGGTCACAGCTTCCTCTGCGCGATCGAGCGGATCCGCGAGCTGCGCTCCTCTCGCCAGATGACGCTCGAGGAGGCGAGGCTCGTCGCGCGCGCGGGCATCGTGTTCACCACACACACGCCCATCGCCGCGGGCAGCGACTATTTCGAGCCCGGCCTCGTCTGGGACCTGCTGGGCCCCTACCTGAGCCAGGTCGGCATCGCCTTCGACCGGTTCATGGACCTCGGCCGGCAGCGACCCGGCGACCCGCGCGAGCGGCTTTGCACCACTTACGCGGCGCTGCGGCTGGCCGACCAGTCTGTGGGCGTGAGCCGGCTGCACGGAGCGGTCTCGCGCCGGTTGTGGAAGGACGCGTGGAAGGATCTGCCTGAGGCCCGGGTCCCCATCGGCTCGGTCACGAACGGGGTGCACATGCCGACGTGGCTGGCCCCAGAGATCGCCGCACTGCTCCGCCGGTTCGTCGGGCCCGACTGGTGGGACCTCGACGGGTCGGACGGTCGGTGGCACGCGGTGTTCGAGATCCCCGCCGCGGAGCTCTGGACCGTTCACACGAATTTGAAGCGGCGCCTCGTCGAGGCGGCGGCCAAGCGTTCGGTCGACTCGGACGACTTCGACGTCAACGCGCTCACCATCGGGTTTGCGCGCCGCTTCGCGCCCTACAAGCGGGCCAACCTCCTGCTGCAGGACCGCGCCCGACTCACGAAGCTGCTGCGCAACCCGAAGCGACCGGTTCAGATCCTGTTCGCGGGCAAGTCGCATCCCGCGGACCAGCCGGGCAAGGAACTTCTGTCCACCGTGGTCGCGGCGGCGCGCGAGGAGCCACGCCTCGTGTTCCTCAAGGACTACGACATCGAGCTCGCACACTGGCTGGTGCAGGGGGCGGACGTGTGGCTGAACAATCCCCGCCGGTTCCTGGAAGCGAGCGGCACGAGCGGTATGAAAGCGGGCGCAAACGGGGCGCTCAACGTGAGCATCCTCGACGGCTGGTGGGACGAGGCGTATCGACCAGAGCTCGGCTGGGCGATACCGTCCGGGGCGACGCTCGACAGGCCGGAGGCCGACGACCGCGCGGAAGCCGAAGGGCTCTACAGGCTGCTCGAGCGCGAGGTGATCCCGGCGTACTTCGAGCGCGACCAGGACGGCATCCCCCAGCGCTGGGTCGAGATGATGCGCGCCTCGATCAGGCACACGGCCACGGCTTTTGCAGCCCGCCGAATGGTCATCGACTACTTCAACACCGCGTACGCCCCTGGAGCGCGCCGCGTAGAGCAGCTGCGCCTCCTCCCCGACTGGGGCGGTTAGAGCACGGGGGAGGCAGGCCTCCCCCGTGGAACCCCCTCCGTGCTGCGCGTGGCCTGGAGGCGTTTGGTAGTGGCACGTCTGGGTGACGGCCGGAGTGAAT
>DAIPXW010000188.1:0-5070 GCA_036783075.1 Candidatus Dormiibacterota bacterium
CCCCGACCCCCTCTTCCCAGTCCTTGCCCACCCCACCACGATTGCCATGCCTCGCGCCTTAACCACCCAGGCCCCGCCCCTGACTCCCTCTTCCCGGTCACCACCCATCCCCGACTCCCAGGCCTCGCGCGGACAACTGATCGAGCGCCGGCGCAACTAGCGCTAGAATCTCGGACAACATGAGCCGAGAGGATCGCGTATCCGTACCCTCGCCGGCCCAGTCGCGCTGAACCGCGACCCCTTAGTGCCGGCGCCCTCGATCCCAACCGAGTGATGAAACACGCCCCATGAGCAACCAGAGCGAGATGCCGAAAGCGTTTGACCCACAGGCCATCGAGGCCGGCTGGTACGCGCGCTGGGAATCCGACGGCCTGTTCATCGCGGACGCCCGCAGCAAGAAGCCGAAGTTCACCATCTGCCTGCCCCCGCCGAACATCACGGGCGAGCTCCACATGGGGCACGCCCTCAACCACACGCTGCAGGACATCTGCGCGCGCTACAGAAGGATGGCCGGCTACGAGGTCCTTTTCCTTCCCGGCACCGACCACGCCGCGATCGCGACCCAAAACGTGATCGAAAAGCAGCTCGCGGCGGAAGGCACCACCAAAGAGCTGCTGGGCCGAGACGCGTTCACATCGCGCGTCGACGAGTGGTATCGCACCGTGGGGGAGACGATTGTCGGCCAGGACCGGATCCTCGGCATCTCCCTTGACTGGACGCGCCTGCGCTTCACCATGGACCCGCGCTATGTGCGGTCTGTCATGACCGCGTTCGTCGCTTTCTACGAGCGGGGTTGGATCTACCGCGCGCCGCGCATCGTCAACTGGTGTCCTCACGACCTCTCGGCGATCTCGGACCTGGAGATCGACTGGCAGGAACACCAGGACACCCTCTACTACATCAGGTATCCAATCGAGGGCGGCGGCGAGGTCGTGATCGCGACCGTGCGGCCGGAGACCATGCTGGCCGACACCGGCGTCGCCGTCAACCCGACCGACGACCGGTATCGCGCCCTTGTCGGCAAGACCGCGATCCTGCCGCTCGTCGGACGAAAGCTTCCGATCGTGGCCGACGCGCTGGTCGAGAAAGGCTTCGGGACGGGTGCTCTGAAGGTCACGCCCGGCCACGATCCGATGGACTACGACATCGGCCAGCGCCATTCGATGGAGCTGATCAACGGCATGCATCCCGACGGGCGGATGAACGTCCCCGGGCTGCCCTACGACGGCCTCCCCTCCCTCGAGGCACGCAAGATGGTGGTGGCCGACCTCAAGGCGCAGGGGCTGCTTCTCAAAGAGGAGGCGTACGCGCACCAGGTCGGCCACTGCGACCGCTGCCACGCGGTGATCGAGCCCCTGGTCAGCGAGCAATGGTGGCTCCGCATGGAGGCCATGCGCGACAAGGCGCTCGCCGCATCGGCGGCGGGCAAGGTGCGCTGGCACCCCGAGCGCTACGAGCGCACGTACCTCGACTGGCTGCGCGGCCTGCGCGACTGGAACATCGGCCGCCAGCTGTGGCTCGGGCATCGCGTCCCGGTCTACGACTGCGAGAACGGGCACCGCATAGTGTCAGTCGATCCTCCGCACGAGTGCAGCGAATGCGGCAGCGCGAAGCTCGAACAGCACCCCGACGTGCTGGACACCTGGTTCTCGTCGGCGCTGTGGCCCTTCGCTACCCTCGGCTGGCCCGAGGAGACCGACGACCTCAAAGCCTTTTACCCCAACAGCATGAACAGCACGGCGAGGGAGATCATCAACCTCTGGGTGAGCCGGATGATCATGACCGGCCTCGAGTTCATGGGCGACGTGCCGTTCAACGACGTCGCGATTCATTGCGTGGTGCAGGCTACAGACGGGCGACGAATGTCGAAGTCGTTGGGCACCGGTGTCGACCCTCGCAAGCTCATCGCCAGGTATGGCACCGACGCAACGCGCGCATGGGTGGCGTCGGTCGCGATGTCGAGCCAGGACGTGAGGTTCGACGAGAGCCGCGTCGAGGGCTACCGGCGCTTCTGCAACAAGCTGTGGAACGCGACCCGGCTCGTCTTGAGCTCGCCCGGCACACCAACTGCCGAACCCCCCGGGATGCTGGAAGCCCACGAGCACCTCGAGGATCGCTGGGTGCTCTCGCGTCTCGCGCTTGCGTGCTCGTCGGTCACGGCGGGGATCGAGAGCTTCAGCTTCCAGGACTCGATCGGCGCAGCGTATGGATTCGCGTGGAACGAGTTCTGCGATTGGTACCTGGAGGCGGCCAAGGAGCGGCTGCGCGAGGGCGACGCCGTCGCACAGGACGTCGCGTACTTCTGCCTCGACAACATTCTCAGGTTGCTGCATCCGTTCATGCCGTTCTTGACCGATGAGCTGTGGTCGCGGATGCCTGGCGATCGCGATTACGTGATGCGAGCGCGCTGGCCGGAGGCGCTGGACAGGTTCGTGGACCTGGAAACCGAAGAAGCCTTCGGCCAGGTGATGCGCATAGTCGAAGAGGTGCGAGGGCACCGCCAGGCGGCCGGCGCGCCTCCCCGCGGAGGCGAGCTGTGGCTCGAGCCCGGAGTTGGACGTGAGGTGGCAGCGGTGGCCGCGCGGCTCGCGTGGGTCCAGCTCTCGAATGAGGGCGGCGACCAAGGCACTCCGCTCGCCGCCGCGCCCGGCTGGGTGAGATTCCCCTCGGGGGCGAGCGACGAGCGCCGTCATGCGGAGCTCAAGCGTCTCAGCGAAGACATGGAGAAGACGGAGGCGAAGCTCGCGAACCCGGACTTTCGCGCCAAGGCGCCGCCCGAGATAGTCAAGAAGCTGGAGGACCGGGCGGCCCAGCTGCGCGCCGACCTCGACCGCCTGGCCTGACGGCGACACTAGAGTAGGCGGGTGCCTTCGCTCGTGGTGCTGGCGCCCGTGCTCCTTCCCATCGCATCCGCCGCCGTGCTCACGGCGCTGGGGCTCGCCGGCCTCCGCCCAGGGCGGTTGATCGCGGGGGCGGGAGCCTGGGCCGCCGTCCTCGCCCTCCTGGTCGCGTGGCTGTCGGTGCGATCGACGCAGGAGCTCAACCTCGGTCCCCTTGGATTCGGTTCCGCGCTCGACCTGCGGATCGACGCCGTCGCCTTCGTGTTCGGGATGGTCGTGTTGACGCCTTCGGCCGTGCTGCTGACGATCCAGCCGCGCACGTGGCAGGAGATGACCGTGGCGTCCCTCGGCGTCGCGGCCGCGATGGGGGCGATCGAGGCGGGCGGTGTCGTGCTCACAGCGCTCGCGGGAGGCACCGCGGCCACGCTCGCCGTGGTGCTCCTTGACACCGAGGACGTGCACGCCCCGCGACCGCGCTGGAGCGTCCTCCTGGCGGCATGGCTCGCGCTGAGCTGGGCGGGCGCGATCCTGCAGGTCCGCGCCGGGACCGCGGAGTATTCGGCGGTCCCGGTGTCCGCGCTGACGGTGCCCGTGTTCGCGCTGCTCGCGGCGGCCGGGCTGATGGCCTCGGGGCTTTTTCCCTGGCGCTCGTGGCCCGCGCAGGTGTGGGGGAGGCCCTCGCTTCGCGCCGCCGGCCTGGTCGTGGCCACCCTGTACCCGCTCGGCTTCTACCTCCTGGTGCGCGCCTACGAGATGGGCGACGGCAAGTACCCGCACCCCCTGTTCAACGCGGCATTGGCCTCGATCGGCGTGCTCGTTGCGCTCGGTGCCGCGGCCCGCGCCCAGGGCGCCGCCACGCGGCGCGACTTCCTGGGCGAGGTCGTCCCCGTGCTTGGTGGTTTTGCCCTCATGACCGTCGCCCTCGGCACGCCGGTCGGGCTCGTCGCCGGCCTCGCGACACTCGCCACGTCCGGCGCGATGACCTGCTGCCTGTCCATGCTGCCCGACCGCGCGGGACCGGCGTCGCTGGTCGCCATCGCCGCGGCGGCCGGACTGCCGCCGGGACTCGTGTTCGGTGCGCGCGTCGTCGGCATCGAGTCCACCTTCGAGGCCGGCGACTTCTTCGGCCTCATCGGCGTCGCCGGCGCGATCGCCTGGGTGGTCTGGGCGGTGGCGTCCGCGAGGGCGATCGGCCTCCCGGCGGGACGCGGACATCCCGCGCCCGAGACGTTTCCGAGAATCGCGACCGCGATCGCCGGGCTCACCTTGGTCGCTGGCCCCGCGCTGGCTGCGTTCCAGGTCGGCTTTGCCAACCCCGCGCAGGCGGACGTGATGCCGCTGTCCGCCGGCTCGCTGGGCGGAGGACTCACGTCGGTCGTCACCGTCTCGACCGTGCTGCCCACCCTTGCCCTGTTCACGCCGCTTCTCGTGATCGCGATCCTCGCGTTCGGCCTTGCGGGCACGTCGCTGATCCGGACCCAACCTCGGCCTGCGTTGTTCTCCATCCCGGGCTTGAGCTCGATCGCGCGCCTGCGTCAGGCCGTCCGGGCAGCCACCGTGCCGGAGCAGTACCGCTCGATCGTCGACCTGCCCGCCCTCGAGAAGGCCGCGGCGGGCGGGCGGCCGGTCCTGTGGCTCGCGGCCCTCGTCGCGCTCGCCTTTGCCGTCACCCGATGATCGATGCCGGGGCGGCCCTGCTCGCGTGGCTCGGGGCCGCCCTGATCGTCCTGGCGGATGGCAGGAAGGGGCTTTCCGGCGGACTCGGCGCCCTCACGCTCGGCCTTTCGCTGCTCGCGATTGCCGGGGGTGAATCCGTCGCCGGTGTCGCGATTGGCGTCGGGGGCGCGATCGCGGCTCTCCAGCGCTGGCGTCGGGGGCCCGAGGGGTGGGGGCTCATGCCGCCCGGGTCGACTCCTCGCCTCGTGTTGTGCGTCGCGTCCGGCCTGCTCGGGCTCTGGATCGCGGCGTCGATAACCACCGGGCCTGGAGCGCCTCTGCGCTTTGCCGCCCTGGTCGTCATCGGGATGATGGGAGCGCGGGTTCTGACCGCCCGCGATGCGCCCGTTGTCATCACCGCTGTGGGAGGCCTGGCGCTCGCCCTCGGCGAGGCGAGCGCCCTCGCCGGCGGCTCGCCCGGCCTGATGCCGTACTTCGCGGGTGCGCTGGTGGCAGCCGGGTCCGCCTTCATGCCCCAGCCCGAGCCGCATGGGGCCTGAGCTGCTGCTGGCGG
>DAIPXW010000189.1:0-5052 GCA_036783075.1 Candidatus Dormiibacterota bacterium
GACCAGGCGGCTCGGCGCCCTAGGATCGCGGCTCCCCGGCCTGCCGATCGCGATCCTCGCCGCCGTCATCCTCGCGCTCGTCGTCGGGCTCGTGGCTCCGGGAGTGCTGCGGTGATCTTCCTCCTCGGCATTGCGGCGGCCAGCCCCTCTCCGTCGCCGGCCGGCGTCCCCGGCGCGGGCATCTTCTCCTCGCCAATCCTCTTGAGCCTGATGATCTGGATCCCCGTCGCGGTCGCGCTCGCGATCTCGATCCTGCCGAACCCGCGCGGCCGCTACGACGTCCTGATGAAGCAGATCGCCTTCTTCACCAACCTCGGGCTGCTGTTCGTGCTCTTCGTCGCATACAACCAGTTCCAGTCGTTCCTCCCGACCATGCAGTACGAGGAGAAGGTGCCTTGGCTGGCGGCGATCGGCGCCTCGTATCACCTCGGGGTCGACGGCCCGGGGATGGTGATGCTGATGCTCTCCGGCGTGATCGGCATCGCCTCCGTGCTCGCGTCACTCGGTGTTCGCGAGCGCGTCCGGTCCTACTTCTGCCTTCTGCTCCTCACGCAGGCCGCGATCAACGGGGCGATCGTGGCGAGGGACATGTTCGTGCTCGTGATGTTCTGGGGCGCGGTGGCGATCCCACTGTCGATCCTGATCCTCGGTTGGGGAGGCACCCGCCGCCATTCCGGTGCGTGGCGGCTCTTGGGCTACTGGGGTTTCAGCACCGCGGCCCTGGCCGTCGCAGCCATGATCCTGTACGCGGCCGCGGGCGGAACGAGCTTCGACATGGACGTCGTGCTGAAGGGTGGCTTGAGCTCGCGCATCCAGCTCGCGGTGGGCCTCGTGGTGATCATCGCCGCCGCGGCGCGTCTTCCACTGTTCCCTCTCCACGGCTGGGTTCGCGACGTGTTCTCGGATTCGCCGGTCGGTGTATCCGTGATCGTCGCCGGCAGCGCTTCCCGCCTTGGCGCGTACCTGTTGCTGCGCGTGCTCGTCGCAGCGACACCGGCTGCCGCGAACCTGCTGTCACCGCTGCTCGCGGCGCTCGCGGTCCTGACCGTCGGCTACGCCGCCCTGGTGGCGTGGCGCGAGCTGGACCTGCGCCACGTGGCGGCCCACCTCGCCCTGATCCCCGGCGGCATCACGGCGCTCGGGCTGGCGGCCGTGTCACCGCTTGCGATCGGTGGCGCCGTGCTGTCGCTGTTCGCCGGCGGCCTCGCCGCGGCCCTGATCATCGGGGTGGCGGCGACGCTGACGGACCGCGCGCAGTCCCGAAGCCTGCTGGTCCTGAGCGGCCTCGCTCCGCGCATGCCGAACCTCACGTGGTTGTTCATCGTCGCGGGCCTTGCCGTCGTCGGCGTTCCGCTCATGGCGACGTTCACGGCCGAGCTGATGACGTTCTTTGGCTCCTTCAAAACCCAGCCGATCGGCTCTTTCGCCGTGGTGGCTGGGCTCGCGGTCGCGGCGATCGGGCTTGCGACGGTGTGGCGATCGGTCCTTTTCGGCGCGCCGAACCCTGACGCGCCGGGCGTTTCCGACGCCTCGCTCGGCGAGACCTGGTTTCTCGCGATCCTGGCGGGTGGCCTGCTCTGGGTCGGACTGTTCCCCGGCGGCCCCAAGCTGCCCGGCACGGACACCCCACTCTTCGACCCAGGCATCGTCAACGTCATGTCTGCCGGCATCAGCGACATCGCCTCGCCGTACACCGGGCCCACGCCCGCCACGTCGCCATGAGGAACCTTGTCCTCGTGCCCGAGGCCCTGGTGGTGGCCGGCGCTGCGATCCTGCTGCTCGGTGGCCGGCTCGGCTGGGTCAGCAGAGCGTCCCGGCGCTACCTTCCGGCCGCGGTCACGGCGCTGGTCGTGATCGCCTTCGCAATCGAGCTCTGGGTGGGGGCGACCCTGGGGACCTTCTTCGGCGGGGGCCTTGTACAGGACCGTTTCTCTCTCTTCACCAAGGCCGCCGCCCTGCTGGCGGCCACCGTCGCGTTCGCCGTCGTGGACTGGACGGCGGAGGACTCGTTGTCGATCAGCCTGGCCATGCCGCTACTGGCGGTTTTCGGCGTGATGGTGGCCGCGTCGGCGGGCGACGTGGTCGTCCTGTGGGCCGGCCTCGAGCTGGCGGCGGCGGCGGGGGTCGTCATGGTCTCGCTGCGACGACCGGACCTCGGGCTCCGAATGCTCGTCACCGGTGCGGTGGCGAGCGCACTGGTCCTGGTCGGTCTCGCCTTTCTCTACGCCTCGGCGGGCACTCCCGACCTGAAGGCGATGCGCGAGGTCCTGCTCACAAGCAGCCCGACGCTGGCTCTGGCAATCCCCGTGTTCCTGCTCATCAGCGGGCTCGCGGTACGGGCGACGCTTGCTCCGTTCCATATGAACGGGATCCCCGCCGTGCTCGGGGCGTCGCCGCTCGGAGCCGGACTCGTCCTCGGCCTGCTGGCGGTGGCCGCTGCGACGGTCGCCATCAAGCTGGCCGGCGTGCTCGGTCCGGTTCCGTCCCTGTACACGCCGTTCCTGGAGGTGATCGCGGCGGTGGCGATGGTCGGGGGCGGCGCGGCCGCACTGGCGTCCCGGTCGCCTCGAGCGCGCATCGCCTACCTGGCCGCGGGGCAGATCGGGTGGGTCGCTGCGGGATTGGTCTCACACGTCCGCGCCGGCACGGCCGCTTCTCTCTTCCTGCTCGGCGCGTTCGCTGTCGCGGCCACGTGCGGCCCGGCTGTCATGGGCCGGGCTGATGGTGGGGAACACGCGCTCGCCGGCCTGGGAAACCTCCGCCCCGCTCGGGCCGCCGGGTTGGCGCTCGCCATGCTCTCACTTGCGGGCGCGCCACCGCTGGCCGGGTTCTTCGGAGAGTTCGCAGTGGCCGCCGCGCTCGCGCAAAGCACGAACTTCGGGCTTCTCACCCTCGGCGTGCTGGGTTCGATCATGAGCGTGGCCGCCGTCGCTGGCACGCTCCGCGTCCTCTACATCCAGAGCCCCCTCGAGGAGTCGAGGCGCGGCCAGGGCGCGAACCTGCCCGCGGTCACGCGGCTTTCGACCGCCGGCGCCCTCCTTTTCTGCCTCGTGATCGCGGCCTACGGACTGGCCTCGAACCCGATCCTGGGCCTGGCCAACCAGGGGGCGGAGGCCCTCGGCCTGAGGTAGGCGGGCGCCGCCGGCGGGCCGGGCGGGTAAACTCGCGCGTAGCGAATCCAGCACACGTCGTAGTAAACGTCATGGAGGTCCCGCCTGGCCTTGGCTTCCCGCAAGGGCACGCCCGCGGCCCGTAACCGCCGCCTGAGGGCTCGAACCCGACCGCGCCGCACGATCCAGCGACAGCGCCGCCACCTCTTCGCGCGGCTGGCGATGATGGGCGTGATCGTCATCTCCACGGTCGGGCTCCTCGGCACGGCCGGCACCATCGGCGTGGTCGACTATTTCGCGGGCGACCTGCCTTCCATCGACTCGCTGCAAACGTCGAGCCTCACGCAGACCACGCGCATCCTCGACCGAAACGGCAAGCTGATCGAGGCGCTGTACCACCAGAACCGGACGGTCGTCGCGCTGAGCAAGATCAGCTCCAAGCTTCAGACGGCGACGATCGACACGGAGGACCGCACCTTCTACTCGAACTCGGGGGTTGACTACCGCCGCCTCGCGATCGCGATCGGGTACGACCTCACGCACCACTCGTCGACGCTCGGGGGCTCGACGATCACGGAGCAGGTCGTCAAGAACGTCGTCCTCGACACCGAGGAGGCGCAGAGCAAGACCGTCAGCCGCAAGTTCCGTGAGCTCTTGCTCGCGGAGGAGATGGAGCGTCGCTACTCCAAGCAGAAGATCCTCGAGCTCTACCTCAACACGATCAACTACGGCAACGGCGCGTATGGCGCCGAGGCTGCGGCCGAGACCTACTTCCAGGTCCATTCAAGCGATCTGACCTGGGCCCAGGCCAGCTTCCTCGCCGGCCTTCCGCAAGCTCCCGCCGACTACGACCCGTTCGGCACCCCGGATCAGCTCGCAGCCGCCAAGTGGCGGTGGCGCGAGGTGCTTGACGGGATGGTCTCCGTAGGTGACCTCTCGAAGTCCGCGGCCGACGCGATGTACAGCAGCGACCTGCTCACCAAGATGGTGGCGGCCCACAACTCGCTCCCGGCCCAGCACAACCCTCTCACCGCGCACTTCGTCGACTACATCGAGGCCTACATCACGCAGCGCTACGGCGCTCAGGCTCTGTATGAAGGAGGCCTGCGCATCACGACGACGCTCGACCTCAACACGCAGGCGATGGCCGACAAGTGGGTCAAGGCGGGGGTGAGCACGTACGCGAAGCGAGGAGTCAACACGGGCGCGATGCTCGTCATGAACCCGAACGACGGCGAGATCCTCGCGATGGTCGGTAGCGCCGACTACAACAACGCTTCCATTCGAGGGCAGATCAACCTGACCGGGTCTGATCCTCTCGGCTGGCGCGGTGTCGGCTCGTCGTTCAAGGTCTACACGTATGCGGCGGCGCTGCAGGCAGGCCTGATCACGCCCGCGACCCTGTTGAACGACCAGACCGGCGTCATCGGCGGCCACACGTTCAACGACTGGGACGGCAAGCACGAGGGCTGGATCACGCTGCGTACCGCGCTTGCGCAGTCTCGCAACCTGCCAGCGCTCTGGACGTACGCGCAGGAGGGAGGGAACAGCGTGGTCACGATGATGCACAGCCTCGGCGTGACCGCACCCATCGAGAACCCGGACGGCGTGGCGACCACGCTCGGTCACGACCCCATCTCGATGATGGAGCATCTCGCCGCCTACTCGGCATTCGACAACGGCGGCTACCGCATCACCGCGCACCCGGTGCTGCGCGTCACGGACCCGGCGGGCAACGTGCTCGAGGCCCTCGACCCCACCGCGGGGCGCGTGCAGGTCATCAGCCCGGAGCTCGGCTATGTCATGACCGACCTCTTGCGCGGCCCGGTGAAGCTCTACCTGGGCGACCTCGGCGGCAAACCGGTCGCCGGCAAGTCGGGCACGACCGAGGCATACACGGGCTCGATCTTCATCGGCTACACGCCGACGCTTGCAGTCGCGG
>DAIPXW010000190.1:0-5020 GCA_036783075.1 Candidatus Dormiibacterota bacterium
TGCTGGTCGGGATGGTTGGCGTGCTCGCGGCGGGAGTCGTTCTGATCCAGATGGCCCGCTACGCCGGCTGGTCGAGCGGCCAGCCGATCGCCGTGATGAAGCTCGTGTGGCTCGACACCTTTCCCTACCTCGGCGTCTTCTCGGCCTGGTTCCAGAGCAACGCCGTATCGACCAGCTTCCATCCGACCCTGGGCCAGTACACATTCGCGGGAGTCTTTGATCTCCTGCACATACATTCCCGCGTAGCGGGCCTGTACACCGACCAGGTGGTGATCAACGGGACGAACTACAACATCTACACGGTGTTTCGCGGCTTGATCGAAGACTTCACAGTACCCGGCGCCCTTGTGTTTCTGGCTGTCGTTGGTTTCGCGGTTGAGCTCGCCTACCGTCGCGTGCGGTCCGGTCGCCTTCTCTTCGCGGGTGTTCTTGCCGCCTTTTACGCCGCTACCCTGTGGAGCTTCGTCGTCAACATCTTCATCTACAACTCAATCGTCTTGGCGTTCGTAGTTCTCATCGGATACCTCGCCGTTGCCTCGAGACCGTCGATCTGGAAATCGGCGGCGTCAATCGATCGGCCGCGGCCGGTGTCGAGAGCGATCTGAGCCCAAACCTGCCACTGGATCATTTCACCGTGACCGGCGCGCTGGCGTAGGCGTCGTAGACGGCGGAGCTGCTGGAGTCGCGGACCCAGGCGGAGAAGTACGCGGTGCCGGTGAGCGCCCCTGTGCTGTTCCAGCTGTAAGTCGAGCCAGTGCCATAGGCCTGAACGAGCTGCCAGGTGCTCGAGCCGGCCGGCCTCATCCAGAACTCGTAGCGTGGACTGTTCGTGCAGCCCGTTGCCGCCGCGGTGATGGTGACGTGAGTACCGCTCCCATGCGTTACCGAGGTCGGCGCGGCAGAAGCCGTTACAGACGTACAGGAGGGAGACACGACGTACGGGAGGCTGGTGGTCGCGTCGTAGGCGGACGTGCTGCTGACGTCGCGCACCCAGGCCGAGAAGTACACCGTGCCCGCGAGAGCGCCGGTGCTGTTCCAGTCATAGCTCGCGCTAGGCCCGTAGCCCTGTACCAGCTGCCAGGCGCTCGAGCTTGCGGGCCGCATCCAGAACTCATAGCGCGCGCCGGTCCCGCAGCCTGTGGCGGCGGCGGTGACGGTGACATGGGTGCCGGCGCCATGCACCACCGATGCCGGCGTTGCCGATGCGGTCACTGACGTGCACCGTGGCAACAGCGTGTACGGGGTGCTCGCGTAGCTGTCATAGGCGGCGGGGCTGCTGGCGTCGCGGGTCCAGACCGAGAAGTCCACGGTGCCGGCCTGTGCGCCGGTGCTGTTCCAGTCGTAGGTCGCACCGGCGCTGTAGCCCTGCACCAGCTGCCAGGTGCCCGAGCTTGCAGGCCGCATCCAGAACTCGTAGCGCGGGTTGAGGCAACCGGTCGACGTGGCTGCGATTCGAACCTGGGCGCCAACCTGCTGTGGCGATGCGGGGCTCAAGGTCGCCGCCGCTGCGCCACACGCGGCGAAGTGGCTCTGCAGATCAGTCCACAGCTCGGGTGCATTTCCGCCATAGTTCAGGTTCCAGATGCCAACACCTCGCAAGTTGTTGGCGTCGACGAGCTCGTACTTCTTTCCGAGCGAGATCGCGTCATCCCAGTAGAGCTCACGCGTGCAGTTGAGCGTTGTGTTGAACCACGTGTCCCAGCGCTCCATGCCTGATGAGTTTGCCTCGCGATGGATGACGTAAGAGCCAGGTTTGACCGCAGGATCGGTAGCCTCTCCGGCAGCATCCAGATATGAGTCGGCAACCACGCCAGAGGTCGGGTACTGGTTGGGGCCCACTGCCCCGACACAAGCTTTCCGCCCGTAGTACGGCACGCCAAGAATGACCTTGCTGGCCGGCACGGCCGCGATGTACTGCGCGACCACGTTGGTGTCGTTGTAGCGGTAGGACGTCAGGGGTGACGTCGGGCCCAGGCAGAACCGCGAGCAGTCAAGAGGCGCGCCTGCATAGTTCGAGTACTCGAGGTCGTAAGCCATCACGAACATGGAGTCGACAGATGCGGCCAGACCCGCTACGTCGAAGAACCCATAGGGGTCTGCCGCTGCGCCGGCGTACGTGTCGATCGACAGGTATCTGGAGGCACCGAGCGCAGCCCTCATCTTCTTGACCATGGAGGTCATCGCGTGCTGCGCCCAGTACGGATCAGACGTGCCGCAGCTGTTGTCGAGACCTTCGTAGTCAAGATTGACCCCTTCGACGCCCTTCGCTGTGACCTGAGATACGGTTTGCGCAACGGTGACGTCAGCGTGGGCAAGAGCAGCGCACATGTTCGGTGTGCCGGATGTGAAGTCCTGGACGACTACGCTCACCACAACCCTCACGCCGTGCTGGTGGGCGGTAGCGACGAAATTAGTCATGACGGATGAGTTCCACACGGTCCAACCGTTGTCGGCGACGAAGTGGCCGGTCGAATCGACGTGGAGCCCGAAGAAAGCCACAGTCGACAACAAGTCGAAGTTCCAGCTCGGATATCCGACGGTGGGGTCAGCCAAGCTGCTCGCCAGGGCGAATCCGAAAACTTCGCGGCTGGTGTGCGGCGAGGCAGCCTGGAAAGCCGCTCGTCCAGGCCCCACCGATCGCGCGATTGACGAGCTCAACGTCGATGAATGTTGGGGCGCCAAAGAACTTGCCGATGCCGGGGCGGCAGCAGCTGCAGTGACAACGGCGCTCAGGGCGAGAGCGACGGCGAGGTGGCGGGTTCGCTGTCGTGACATGTTCTGGGGCGGTGCAGGGGCCACTGTAGGGATGCGGTCCGCCGCGCGTCAAGCGCGAGGCGACCGAGATCCTTACACGACGCTAATCAACTTTCGATCCCGCGCGCAATCAGCAATCGTCTGTCGAAGGCGCCGATAGATCGAGCTTCGCGTAGTGCGCCACCACCTCGGCAACCCCGGCCTCGAGGGAGGTCTTCGCCCTCCAGCCGAGAGTCGCAGCGATAAGAGATGTGTCGGCGACGAAGTCTCCGGTTTCGACGAGGGCAGCGTCCGCCGGCCAGTCGATGTGCTTGACGCTCCCTCGGCCCGCGGCAAGGATGATTTGCTCCGCCATTCCGACAAAGGAAACGCCATATCCACTTCCGACGTTGAAGATCTTGCCGTCTGCCTCGGGCATGAGCCCGGCGATGAGCATTGCGTCAACGACATCGGCGACGTGCACATAGTCTCGTAGCTGCGTTCCTTCGCCGTACACGGTCAGGGGCCTGTCGTGCATGGCTTCATGAATGAACCAGTTCACGATTCCGTAACGGTTCTGCTCAGGGCGCTGGAAGTGGCCGTACGGGTTCGTGATGCGCAGAATGGTCGCCCGGATCCCATGCAGCCGGTGATACAGCAGCAGGTACTCCTCCGCCGCGCGCTTGTGAATCCCGTATATCGAAAGAGGAGCGGTGGCGGCCCGCTCGGTTGCCGGCAGTTCCGTGTTCGGCCCGTAAACGAGGCGCGAGCTGGGAAAGACGATCTTGCCAACGGCGTTGACCCGGCGACAACTCTCCAGCAGGGTCAACGTGCCCCGGCTGTTGACATCAAGGTCGTCTAGCGGGGATGCATTGCTCGCCAACGAGCCCGATTTGCCGGCGAGGTGGAAGATCAGATCACAACCGGCAACCGCCTCCTCGACCGCGATCGGGTCTCTGATGTCGCCCTTGAAAAAGGCGACCCCATGGAGGTTCGACTCAACGCTTCCCGGGCGCGCCGGCCACGACCGGTTGAGGACGCTGACACGTGCTTGTGCCGCGTGGAGCGCCCGTACGAGGTTGAAGCCGATGAAGCCGAGTCCACCGGTGACCAGTACGCGTTTTTGTGAGTACGCGGAGAGATCAAGCTGCGTCATGCCCGTCTGCGCCTGCTCGCCAGTCAGGACTCTAGTTCTCGGGACGGTGCCGTCGCGCTGCGTCAACAACGCGGGCCCCGTCCCCCACTGGCTTTGCAGGCTGGGTCGTCTCGCGGACCGCATAGGTGGGGTGCTGCATGCTCCGCGCATGCATGCGCGCGAGGTACTCACCCATGATGCCCAACGAGAAGAGCTGAGCACCGGAGAAGATCGCGATCATCGAGGCGAGAAACGAGAAGCCCGGCACGGGACCGCCCTGGACCAGATAGCGGATCACGACGAAGAACAGAGCCACGGTGCCAACCACCGTGAACGCGAAGCCGATCAGGCTCGACACCTGGAGAGGCCAGGTGCTGAATCCGGTGACCATGTTGAGGGCGTGCACCACCAGCTTGCGAAACGTGTAGTTCGAGGTGCCGAGAGTGCGCCGGTCGTGCCGGACGTTGACGGCGGTGAACCGGGTCGTGCCCCATGTCAACAGCACGTCGATCGACACATACGGCCCGTCGTAGTCGGCGAACGCTTCCCGGATCGTGGTCCGATAAAGCCGGAACGGGCCGGCCTTGCGGGCGATTGGGGCGCCCATCGCCGACTGCAGCGCGATCTTGGTGACCTGGCTGGCGGCATTACGCCACAGCCCGTGCGTTTCCTGCTCCGGCGTCCCGTAGACGACGTCCTTGTCCGCCGTCAGGTTCTCCAGCAGCTTTGGGATTTCCTCAGGAGGATGCTGGAGGTCGTCATCCAGGGTGAGCGTCAACTCATACCGGGCGAGGCGGACGCCACAAAGCACCGCATTGTGCTGGCCGTAGTTGCGCATGAGATGCACGCCCCTCACCCAACGATGGTCTCGAGCGAGTCCTTCGATGACCTGCCATGTGCCGTCGCGGCTTCCGTCGTCGACGACGATAAGCTCGTAATCCGTCGCGGCCGCCTCCAGGACCGGCTGGAGCCGGCGAACCAGCTCGGCCAGGGAGAGCTCACTGTTGTACGCGGGCACCACCGCCGAGATGCTCGTTCGAGGGTTCACCACGATCGACCTGAGGGTAACAAACTAAGCCTGCGGAAGCTCTAGGCTGCGCGCCGCACTCCAAAGTAGGTCGCCTCGAGCACGTGCAGATGGCCTTCATAACC
>DAIPXW010000191.1:0-5014 GCA_036783075.1 Candidatus Dormiibacterota bacterium
CGGTCGGGTGGATGTTCGAGCGCAAGGGCGTGATCATGGCGAGTGCGGGAAACAAGGACCCCGAGGAGGTCGCACTGGCCGCCATCGAAGCGGGCGCCGACGACGTGCAGGTCGATGGCAAGTCGGTCGAGATAACCACGCCGCCCAACGCGTTTGAAAGGATCAAAGCCGCCGTCGAGTCGCTCGGGGTCACCATCGACAACGCCGAGATCACCATGCAGCCGAAGCAGACCGTCCCGGTCGGCGAGGACAAGGCCGTGGCGGTGCTGCGGCTTATGGAATCACTGGAAGAGGACGACGACGTCCAGCAGGTCTACGCCAACTTCGACATCCCGACCAACGTCCTTGAACGCGTCTCAGCACAGGTGTAGAACCTTATGGACAAATGCCAGGCCCTGGCAACGGACTAATCCTCGGCATCGACCCCGGGCTGGCCAGCACCGGGTTCGCTCTCCTGTCCGAACCGAACCTGGTGCTTTCGTGCAGCACCGTGGTCACCCGTCCGGGACGAGACGGGGAGCGGCTTGTCGTGATCACCCGCCACCTGCGTGAGCTGCTCGACGCAAACCCACCCGCCGAGGCGTCTCTCGAGGAGCTGTTCATGGGCCGCAACGCGACGAGCGCGGTGGCGGTGGCGCAAGCGCGCGGCGCCATCCTCGCCGTGCTCGAAGAGCGCGGGGTCCCGGTCTTCGAGTACAAGCCAAGCCAGGTGAAGGTGATCCTCACCGGTTACGGCAACGCGGACAAAGCGCAGATCGCGCGCATGCTCGCGGCGCAGGTGAAGGTTCCTGAGGGCCGGATCGACGAGCACGCCCGCGATGCAATCGCGATCGCCCTGTGCCACGCGAGGAGCCGGCGTTTCACGAGGGCCGCGACGGAGCCGCCGGTCGCGCGAAGGGCGCCCTACAGATGATCGCGCACCTCAGCGGAGTCGTGCGGCGCGCGGGGCCTGACTTCGTGGTCGTCGACGTGGGTGGTGTGGGCTATCTTGCGAGCGTTGCAGCGGGCACTCGCCAGCAGCTGCCGCCCCCCGGCGGCAAGGTCGAGCTCCACATCCACACCCACGTTCGGGAGGACCAGCTCGCGCTCTACGGCTTCGCCTCGGTCGAGGAGCTCGAGATGTTCGAGATGCTGATTCAGGTCGACGGGGTCGGTCCGAAAGTCGGCCTGAACATCCTCGGCGCCGCGAGCCTGGAGGTGTTGAAGAGGGCGATCGTGAGCGAGGACCCGGGGCCCATCCGGCGTGCGAGCGGAGTCGGCCAGCGCACGGCGGCCAAGGTGATCATCGAGCTCAAGCCGCGGCTGGACGCCGTGGCGGAGATGGAGGCGGTGCCTCGAGCAGCCGCGATGGCGGGGGATGGGGCCGTTCCCAAAGCGGTCGAGTTGGCGCTCCGCAACCTTGGCTTCTCCTCGCAGGAGGCGCGCGTGGGCATCGAATCCGTCGACTGGAAGTCCGCGCCGCCCACCCAGGAGGCGCTCGCAGTAGCGCTCAAGGCGCTAGGTAGGAAATGACAGGCGAGCCGATCCTGGACGGTCGGGTCGACGACGAGCAGTTCGACCTGACCCTGCGGCCCCGGATGCTGTCCGAGTACATCGGCCAGGAGCAGGTGCGCGAGAACCTCGGCATCCTCCTCGAGGCCGCGCGAAGGCGAGGCGAACCTGTCGAGCACGTTCTTCTCTGCGGGCCACCCGGGCTCGGCAAGACGACGCTGGCCCACATCATCGCCAACGAGCTCGGCGTCGCGATCAAGGTCAGCTCCGGACCCGCCATCGACCACCAGGGCGCGCTGGGTTCGATCCTGCTCAACCTGAGCACGCGCGACGTGTTCTTCATCGACGAGATCCACCGCCTGAACAGCGTCGTCGAGGAGTCGCTGTACCCCGCGCTCGAGGACTTCCGGTTCGACGCCGTCCTGGGCAAGGGTGTAGGGGCCAGCGCGGCGACCCTGCCGCTGCCGCACTTCACCTGCGTCGGGGCGACCACGCGGCAGGGGCTCCTGAGCGGCCCTCTGCGCGACCGCTTCGGGGCCGTCTACCGCCTGGACTTCTACAACAAGGCCGAGCTCGAACGCATCGTGACCCGCTCAGGGAGGATCCTCGACATCGAAATCCATCCGGACGCGGTCTCCGAGATCGCTCGCCGGGCGCGAGGCACCCCGCGCATCGCGAACCGATTGCTCCGGCGTGTCCGCGACTACGCCCAGGTGCGCGGGGACGGGCGGGCCACGGTGGACACCACCAGGCAGGCGCTCGGGATGCTCGAGATCGACGAGCTGGGCCTGGAACCGCTGGACCGCCAGCTGCTCGAGACCGTGATCAAGAAGTTCAAAGGCGGCCCGGTAGGCCTGGACACGATCGCCACCTCCCTGTCCGAGGAGCCCGAGACAGTCGAGGACGTGCACGAGCCGTACCTCATCCAGATCGGCTTTCTGGCCAGGACGGCCCGCGGTCGCGTCGCCACGGAGCTCGCCTACCGCCACCTCGGGATCGCCCCGCCGGACCCAGGTCCCCAGCAGACGCGCTTGCTCTGATGCAGGAGGCCGGCCGGATCCTTCTTCTTTTCGGCGTTCTCCTTGTGCTGATCGGGGGCGCGATGACTCTATTCGGCCGGTTCCACCTGCCCGGCGACTTCACGTTCCGAAGCGGAGGCTTGACGCTCTACCTACCGGTCGCCACCAGCATCATCCTGTCGATCGTGTTGACGGTCGTCCTGAACGTGGTGCTCCGGCACCGATAAACACAGGGGCCGTAGACTGATCGGCTGCCGTGCAGTTAGTCCTCAGCTGGCCAGTCCGCCTCTTCATCGTGGCCGTCCTCGTGTTCTCGATCTTCGTCGACGGCGCCGGCTACATCTATCGCATCGCCAACCACTACGAGCTGAGCGGGAACGTTCCGGGCCTGCCGCCCAACTTCGGCGGCTGGCAGCTTTACATCCACCGTGGCCTCGACCTCGCGGGCGGCACGCATATCGACTACCAGCTCCTGAACTTCCCACCGGGGCAGTCGCGCGCCGACGTCCAGCAGCGCACGATCCAGGTCATCAACAAGCGGGTGAACGCCCTCAACGTCAGCGAACCCGAGATCCGCGGCGCGGGCGCGAACAACGACCGGATCACCGTTGACCTGGCAGGCGTGACGGCCGATCAGGCGCAGAAGACGATCGGCGCGGTCTCCAAGCTCGTCTACACGAAGTGGGTGGCCGACTCCAAGGTGACCAACGGCCCTGAGCCGGGCTACAAACCTGCCTTCGTCGGCTTGACCGGAGACGACATCTCCAGCGCGAGCGCAACCATCGACACAACTGGCACAGGGTGGGTGGTGAACGTCAACTTCACCTCGACGGGCGGAAACACGTTCGCCAACCTGACGCGGGCCAACGTCGCGGCATGTCCCGGCGATCCCAGCACGACTGCGACCGCCAACTGCCCCGAGCGGCACCTCACGATCTGGCTCGACCTAACGCAGGCCGACATCAACAACTGGGAAGACCCCGTCTTTGTCACCAAGGTCTCTTCGCCCTACGACACGGGCTGCCTCGCCGCCCAGACACCATCCACGGTTTGCGGCAAGTTTCTCACCGACCCCATCACCCTCCAGGAGATCGACGGCGGAGCAGCCACGATCAGCGGCAGCTTCACCCAGCAGAGCGCCAACGACCTCGCGACCGGCATCAACTCGGGTTCGCTGCCGGTCGACCTCCAGGTTCTGGACGTGACGCAGGTTGGTTCGACGCTCGGCGCCGAATCGGTGAAGCTAAGCCTCGCCGCCGGCCTCCTCGGCCTGTCGATCGTGGTGCTGTTCATGATCATCTACTACCGCGTTCCAGGGCTCCTCGCGAGCATCGCGCTGCTGTTCTACGCGGGCGCCGTGCTGGCCATCTTCAAGGTGGTACCGGTGACGCTGACCCTCGCCGGCATCACCGGGTTCATCCTCTCCGTGGGCATGGCCGTCGACGCGAACGTGCTGATCTTCGAGCGCTTCAAGGAGGAGGTGCGGGCGGGTCGCACCATCGCCGCCGCCGTCGATGCGGCCGTGCGCCGCGCCTGGCCCGCAATCCGGGACTCCAACACCTCGACGTTCATCACCTGCGTGATCCTGGGCTTCGTCGGCCCGCCCCAGGTCAAAGGCTTCGCGATCACGCTCGGCATCGGTGTGGTGGCGAGCCTCGTGTCCTCGATCGTCGTGACCCACAACCTGCTCGCGATCGTGATGACGGCGAGCTGGCTGCGACGCCCCATGCTGATGGGGGTCGACCGTGTCCGAAACCTCTGATGTAGGGCCGTCTGAGCAGACGGCGGACATCGTCCCGCGGGCGGCGGTCAAAGAAGAGGTCGCCCCGCAACCCGAGCGAAAGGTGCGCAGGCTCAACCTGATCGGCCGGCGCAACATCTTCTTCGCCCTCTCGCTGGTGATCATCATCCCCGGCATCATCTCGATGGCGACCCAGCATTTCCGCCTCGGCATCGACTTCGCCGGAGGGACCGAGTTCACGCTCACCTTCAGCGACAAGCCCTCGATAGCCCGGGTCGAGAATGCGATCGCGTCCGAGCCCTTCAACGCATCGGTGATCCAGACCAGCAACGGCGGGTACATCATTCGCACGCCGCCGCTGACGCCTTTGCAGCAGAAGTCGGTCGAAGACACGCTTGCGGGCAAGCTCGGACCGATGGTGATCCAGCAGGTGCTCGAAGTCGGGGGGACGATCGCGGGCGAGACCATCGAGTTCGCGCTTCTGGCCGTTGTCCTGGCGTCCGTGGCGATCCTGTTCCTGCTCGCGATCCGGTTCCGCAACGTGCCCGGCGGATGGCGCGCGGGCTTTCAGTTCGGAGGGTCCGCGCTCGCCGCCCTGCTGCACGACGTGTTCCTGCTCACCGGCGTGTTCTCCATCCTCGGCAAGGTCTTCAACCTGCGGATCGGGGAGATCGACAGCCTTTTCGTGACGGCCGTCCTCACCGTCGTAGGCTTCTCCGTCCACGACACAATCGTCGTGTTCGACCGGATCCGCGAGAACCTG
>DAIPXW010000192.1:0-5013 GCA_036783075.1 Candidatus Dormiibacterota bacterium
TCCGCCTCGACGCGCGCCGGATACCAGATCTCACACGGAAACACCCGACCCCGCTCTTTGTCTGGCGCATGGATGGTTCGCACGCCGACCGAAAAACGCCCCCGACCAAACGGATCGTACACGCCGTTCATCGCCCTAACCTACCAGCCACCCGGACGCGTTCAACATGCGGATGACGATGAGGCCGAGCGGCGCTAAGGGAGGTCGAGGGCGTCGATCAGGTCGAGATCACCGGGTGAGTGCCCGCAGTCGGTGAGGTAGCGAGCCAGCTCGCTCCGGTGCTGCGTCCCGTGGTTCACGACGTGGGCGATGATCAGCCACCTCGGGTGCGACCTCTCTCCCAACGCCAGCGGTTCCGCCAGAGCCGTCTGATCGAGGCCCTCCACGTACCTCCGCAGGCGGGCGTCCTCCTCGAGGCAAAAGGCGCGGATGCTCTCGAGGTCGTCGATCACGAACCCGTGGTCCCAGACGTAAGTCTGCCCGACGTCGTTGCCGGCGCAGAGCTCGCGCCAGCTCCAGTCGACATCGGCCAGGTGGCGGAGCGTCTGGAAGACGCTGCCATGGTCGAGCGGCGCAGGGCGCCGAAACTCCTCATCAGACAGACCCTGCGCCGTCGTGAGGATCCGTTCGTTCGCCCACGCATGGAACCGGACCAGGGCGAGAAGGCTCGCGTTATCCATCCGACGCCGATCTTAAAACCCCCTGCCGCCGGGAGTAGCCTGAATCTGCCGTGAACAATGGTGAGCCGCGGGACCGCATTCGGGTAACGCGCCGCATCGCGATTGCCCTGGCGATCATTGTCCTCGGCAGCGTCGTCGGGGCGGCTGGCGTGTTTGGGAGCACCGTTGCCTCTGATCTATTTCAAGGCCAACTCATGCTGGCGGTTGGGATCCTTGCCTTCACAGTCATAGGCGTCGCCGCATGCTTCATCGTTAACGATTCTGCGGGATTGCCGTCCGGGCTTGGGCTGGCCCTATGGTTCGGCGTTCCGCGATTTGCCTGGATCATTGGTGGAATCGGGCTCAACATGGCATTGGTGAGCGTTGGTGACGCACTCGCCTTGAAGCAATGATGCGACGACCCCGCATGAGCGGAGTGCTCCGAACCACACATGTTGTGACTGGGGCGGCGCTCGACCAGCGACCCTGGAACGGCATCGCGCCAGAGTCCACCAACGCTTCGAGCTAGAGCACCGGTGCACAGGTGGGCGTGCAGCTTGGTTACGTGAGGGAGCCCGTACTCGCCTTCGTTCAGGAAGGATTCCCGGCGGCGGCCCGTTGAAGCGCTCCCCCGACCGTGACCGTACGAAAGGCCTGCAGGATTGCTCGAGCGCACTCGTCCGGACCCTGAAGGCTGGTGTCAACTTCGAAGTCGTAAATGCCCGGGTTGTGAACCAGGGGATCGAACGCGGCGGCACCCCCTAGAGCCCGGTCGCCACGCTGGTGCTCCCTCTTGATGGCCAGTTCGACCGGGCAGCGCACTCCCACGAAGAGGGTCGGCGTACCGGAGAGGGCTTGCGCTGCCAGAGCAAGAACTCGCGGATCGTATATCACGTCATCGAGGATGACCCTGTTCCCGGCGCAGGCCATCGCCGCCGCCGATCGGTACATACCATCGAGCACTTGAAGCGCCAGCGGACCTACTCGGGCCGCTCCCACCATGGTGCCGTTACGGAACGGTAAGGTCCAGCCGGGGCCGTCTGGTGTGCCATCCGCCGGATCGACGAACTCGCTCAGCGAGGCTGGCACGCCCTCCAACATTCGATCGATTCCGTGGTGGAGCCAGGCTTCGTGCCCAGCCTGTGCCTGTATCGCCTTGGCGATGGTGCCCTTTCCGGCGCTCGACGTCCCGTTCAGCAGTACGACGCCGCCGCCCTTCACGCCTGAAATCATGGACTCGGTCTGCATTTAGCGTCTCCTGACGGCGCGACTAGACCGTTGTGGCAATCGGTTGTCCCGGGGAACGCCCGACGCTCCGGAAGGTCAATTCCGCATGAGCGAATGTGACTACATACGTGCGCGGGCGATCGTCCAGAGCTCCGAAGGTTTCAGTCCGTCGGAGCGATTCCACAGCGAGGCGTCGATCGCGCCTCTCTGGCCGAGCTGCTCGACTACTTCGAAGCCCGCTTCGCTCAGCAGCTCCGACATTCGCTCGGGCGTGAACTCGCTCACCCATGGTTCGCCGCTCTGCGCCGCTACAGGCTTGGCGAAACCGGCGTAGATCTCTCCGCCAGCGTCGCGCAGCTCAGGCGGCAGAACGTAGTCCATCACCAGCTCGGTGCCCGGCGCCATGGTGCCCAGCGCGCCGAGCGTCTTGCGGACGTCCTTCTCGTCCAGGTAAAACGAGACGCCCAGCCAGCTGACGAACGCGGGTCGCGCCGCCGAGAAGCCGGCGGCCGCGAGGCGTTCGATCACCGAGTCGGTCCGAAAGTCGATTGGCACGAACGTGACTTGGCCCAGCTTCTCGATGCCCGCGCTGGACAGACGCTCTCGCTTCCATTCCTGGGTGGCCGGCGCATCGAGCTCGAACACGCGCACTCGTGAAGCGAGCGGGGATCGGTACGCGAAGGAGTCGAGCCCGGCGCCGAGGATCACGTACTGGTCAATGCCGCGGGTGACAGTTGCGGCGAGGTACTCTTCCGCGTACCTGCTGCGAGTGGTCACGGCAAGGCGGGTGCCGGCCAGCACGGGATGTGATCCGGAGGCGCGGTGATACGGGATCATGGCCGCGCCCTGCTCGTCCAGGAGCTTCTCGGCGATGCGGTCTTCGAAGATGAACGGCTCGCTGTCGACGAGCAGGTGCGCCGCCCTCGAAGCGGCCGCCGACATTGCGGTCCGGCTGGGCGAACCTACAGGAGCGACTCGATCGCGCCGACGAGCTTGGGGTCTTCCGGCACGACCTTCGACCTGAAGCGCCGAACGACCCGCCCGTCGCGGTCGACCAGGAACTTCTCGAAGTTCCAGGCTACGTTCCCGTTTTTGCCGGAGTCGTCGGGAGCCTCGCTGAGGATCGCGTACAGGGGATGCTGCTTGTCGCCCTTCACGTCCACCTTGGAGAACAGCGGGAAGGTAACGCCGTAGTTGATGCTGCAGAACTGCTGGATCTGGTCGGCGTCGCCTGGCTCCTGGTGGAAGAACTGGTTGCACGGAAAGCCGAGCACGGTGAAGCCGCGCTCGCCGTAGGTGTCGTACAGGTGCTGAAGCCCGGCGTACTGCGGCGTGAAACCGCATTTAGAGGCCACGTTGACCACGAGGACGACCTTGCCCGCGTAGTCGGAGAGCTTCGCCGGTTTGCCGTCGAGCCTGGGCAGCTCGATCTCGTGGATGGACCGCGCCTGTGCCTGTGCCATATCAACAAGAAGCTTTTCCGCAAAGCGGCTATTCCCCGACTCAGCGCTTCTTGATCCGCACCTCCAGGCCGTCCCCGGACGGCCCGACCTCGACGTCGCCCGCTTTGACCCGGATGCCGTCCCCAACCCGTGTCGCCACGATCGAACCCTCGAAGACCAACTCTTCGAACCGCCACGACTTGCCGGCTCGTCGCATCTTGACGACGACCCCTCCCGTGCTTCGCCAGACACCTTCGCCGGCAGGTCTGAATCCGCGCGTTACGAGCTCGCCCAGCTGATCCGGGATGACCTCCGGCGGAGGTGCGGTCTTGGGCCAGACCACCTTCTCCGCGGAAGGTGGCGGACGGTCGGGCACGACCGTCAGGTTCGGCGGCGCCTGTGAAACCGGCCTGTTGCGCTGGCGAGCCTGCTCCAACGAGAGCCGCAGAAGCTCGGAACCTTCTTCCTGAGCGAAGAACGCGCCCGAGATGCGGCCCTGGTCGCTGGACCGACGGTTGCAGATCGAGCAGTCGGCAGCGGCCTCGGCGGCCGCAAACGTCCCGGCCGCCAGGGTTTGGCCGCACAGCGTCGTCACCGGGCCGGAGCGAGGGACGCGCGGCGTGAGATGAATCCGTCCACCTGTCTTCCGGCGGACCGACTCCAGCCTCACGCTCGAGACGCCCACGACCTCAATCATGGGCGTCCGCGAGACCTTAGGCTCGCTCCGGGAGCGCCGTCGCCTTGTGCCTGAGGTTCGGCAGCGGTGTCAGGTTCGCCTCCACCTGGGCCCGAAGGTGCTCGAAAGCGGGCGGCAGCGAGAGGCGCTCGCCCAGGTGCTCCTTCGGTTCGTCGGACGCGAACCCGGGGCCGATCGTGGCGATCTCGAACAGCACGCCGCTGGGTTCCCTGAAGTAGATCGAACGGAAGTAGAAGCGGTCGATCACCGGAGTCGGGTCCGCGCCGCCCGCGATGACGCGATCGCGCCAGCCTTCGTGGTCCTCCGTCGCGGAGGCCCACGCGACGTGATGCACCGTGCCGGAACCTCCAAGACCGCGCGCGTCGGGAGCGTCGTCGTACAGGTAGTAGGACCCGCGCGACTCACCGCGCGATTCGAATGACGCCTCGCCGGTGGCCGCGAAGCCGAGGGCGTCGGTCAGCAGCTCCCGGCTCGCCTCCGGACGCCGGGCGTACGCACGCACACCGGCGAAGCCTTGCAGCGCGAAACGGGCTGGGATCTCAGGGTGCTCGGCGACTAGCGGCCGGTCGGCTGTGGCCTCGGCGGTCAGCTCCAGGCCGAGGCCTTCCGGATCGTCAAAGCGAAGGTGGTCGTCCTCGAGCGTGGACTCGATCCCGGCGGCGGCCAGGCGGCGGGCCCAGAACTCGAGGGCCGCTCGCGAGGCGACGCGCATGCCGATCCGGTGGATCATGCCCGCGCCGGCGCGCCCTCTGACGAGGCCCGGGTACTCGAAGAACGTGAGGTCGGCGCCAGGGCTCCCGTCCTCGTCCGCGTAGAAGAGGTGGTAGACGGCCGGGTTGTCCTGGTTGACCGTCTTCTTGACCAGCCGCATCCCCATCACCCCGGCGTAGAAGTGAAGGTTCCGCGTGGCGTCGGCCGTGATGGCGCTGATGTGGTGGATTCCGTCGAGCTGTTTCATGCTTCCAGTTCCAACTCGGCCCCTGCCCGA
>DAIPXW010000193.1:0-5004 GCA_036783075.1 Candidatus Dormiibacterota bacterium
CGCACGATCCGCGACACGATCGGCGACATCGGCTACAACAACGAGGAGATCGGCTTCGACGCCGATCACGCCCTGATCCAGGTCTACCTGAAAGAGCAGTCGCCCGACATCGCCGCGGGCGTCGACCACTCGCTCGAGGAGCGCGAAGGCACGCTCGAGGACGACCCCTTCGAGCTCCAGGGCGCCGGGGACCAGGGGATGATGATCGGCTTCGCGTGTCGGGAGACTCCGGAGCTGATGCCCCTCACCATCTCTCTCGCGCACCGCCTGGCGCGGCGCCTGGCCCAGACCCGCAAGGATGGATCGCTGCCGTTTCTACGGCCTGACGGCAAGACGCAGGTCACGGTGGAGTACGAGTACGGACGGCCGAAGCGAATCGAAGCCATCGTCGTCTCGAGCCACCACATGCCGGACATTACCCAGAAGGAGCTGATCGAAGGCGTGCGCGCGCTCGTCGTCGACCCGGTGCTCAAAGGCATGGTCGTCGACGCCAACACGAAGATCATGGTCAACCCGAGCGGCCACTTCGTCCTCGGCGGCCCGGCGGCCGACGCCGGGCTCACCGGTCGCAAGATCATCGTGGACACCTATGGAGGCGTCGCGCGCCACGGTGGCGGCGCGTTCAGCGGCAAAGATCCGAGCAAGGTCGACCGCTCCGCCGCGTACGCGGCGCGTCACGTGGCCAAGAACCTCGTCGCCGCGGGGCTGGCCGACCGCTGCGAGGTCCAGGTCTCGTACGCCATCGGGCGCGCGCATCCGACCTCGATCTCGGTGGAGACCTTCGACACCGGTTCGGTGCCGGAGAAGGAGATGCTGGAGCTGGTCACGCGCCATTTCGACCTGAGGCCGGGCGCGATCATCGCGAACATGAACCTGCTGCGCCCCATCTACCGGCCCACGGCCGCCTACGGCCACTTCGGCCGGGAGGACCTCGGAGTGCCGTGGGAACTGACCGACCGGGTCGAGGCGCTGCGCGCCGACGCTTCCGCCACCGTCCGGGCGAGGAGCTAGCACGGCCAGGATCCCGGCTGCCGGCCGCAGGGCGCGCGATGCAGGCCGTCCGGTGGCCAGGCCCGCGGTTCGCTTGCGCGTCCATGACACCCTGACGCAGCGGAAGGTCAGTCTCGCGCCGGAGAACGTCGGCGGTCGCAGCGTGCTCACCCTCTACGTGTGCGGGGTCACGCCTTACGACTCGGGACACATGGGACACGCCTTCACGTTCTCGATGTTCGACGTTCTGGTCCGCTACGCCGAGTCCAAAGGGGTGCGGATGCGGTACGTGCAGAACGTGACCGACATCGACGACCCGCTGTTCGAGCGCGCGCGTCGGGATGGCGTGGACTGGCGGATGCTGGCCGACCGGGAGACGGACGTCCACGTTCGAGACATGACCGTGCTCGGATGGCGCCCGCCTGACGTCATGCCGCGCGTTTCGGACGAGATGCCCCGCATCCTCGCCGCGGCTACGAAGCTGCGAACGAAAGGCTTCGCGTACCAGACCGACGCGGTCTACTTCGACGTCAGTCGCTATCGCGGCTACGGCAAGCTGTCACACCGCACGCGGCGGTCGATGCTGCAGAAGCTCCGCGACGAAGGGCTGCTCGGGAGCGTCGGCCCGCGGGCCAAGCGCGACGCGCTCGACTTCCCGCTGTGGCGCGGCTCGGCGGCGGGGGAGCCGGCCTGGCCTTCGAAGTTCGGGCCCGGAAGGCCGGGCTGGCACATCGAGTGCTCGGCCATGGCGATGCGATACCTCGGCGAACAGATCGACATCCACGGCGGGGGCCGCGACCTCAAGTTCAGCCATCACGAGTCCGAGCGCGCCCAGTCGGAGTCGCTCACCGGCAAAGTCCCGTTCGCGCGCGCGTGGATGCACACCGGGATGGTCCGGTACGAAGGCAGGAAGATGAGCAAGTCGCTCGGCAACCTGGTCAAGGTGAGCCAGGCGCTCCAGCGCGCGCCGGCCGCCGCTGTACGTATCTACCTGGTCTCACATCGGTACGCCGGCGATTGGGACTTCAGCTGGTCCGGCCTGATGAGGGCGGCGCGACTTATCGAGCGGGCACGCGCAGTGCTGAAGCACCCGGGCGGTAAGGCTTCACCTGCCCTGATCAAGGAGTTCGACGCCGCACTTGCCGACGACCTGGACACGCCCAGAGCGGTGCGGGCGCTTCGCGCCGCGGTCAGGCAGAAAGACGCCGCGGCCGCCGGCTGGATGCTCGGCATCCTGGTGGGGACCGCCTCGCTGACCTGAGCGGGTACAGATAGAGAGGCTCAGACGACCTCCAGGGGCGCGCCGCAGTTCGGGCACTCCATCCCCTCGTCGACCCGCACCATCGTCTCGCAGACGGGGCAGAGGATGTCGGTGGTGGACGAGGACGCCTCGTCGGCCTCGGCTTCGGCCGCGATGGCGGCCGGCACCTCGGCGAGGTCGACGGCGGGGGAACCGCAGTTCAGGCAAACGTACCCCGCCTGAGCGATGCGGTGGTCGATGTACGCGCCGCTCGAGTCGAGCTCGACCTCCCCGAAGAGGGCGCGGAACAGCCGCCCGCCGCAACGCTTCGTGCACACGAGGAGCATCTCTACTCCAGCGTACCCGGAACTAGGCGATCCTCCTGCGCAGCGTCG
Source organism: Candidatus Dormiibacterota bacterium (assembly GCA_036783075.1). GTDB lineage: Bacteria > Chloroflexota > Dormibacteria > Dormibacterales > Dormibacteraceae > Palsa-870. Next base: position 2,626 of record DAIPXW010000193.1, read on the forward strand.
CGGTGCCGGCGACGATCAGGACGACGACGAATCCGACCACGACGCCCACGTCGAGCTGAAGAGATCCCAAGCTGAGGTCGGCCCCCTTGACCATCACGTCGCGAAGGCCGTTGACCGCGTACGTCAGGGGAAGCACGTCGGAAAGCACCTGCAGCGGCTTGGGCTCGCTCGAGACGGGGAAGAGGATGCCGGACAGCAGGAACTGCGGAACGATCACCAGCGGGATGAACTGCACGGCCTGGAACTCCGTGCGCGCGAACATGCTGAGGAAGATGCCCAGGTTGACGGCGCCGATCGCCATCAGCGCCTCGATGCCGAAGATCAACGCGACGTTGCCCTCGTTGTGGACCTTGAGCACCGCCAGGGCGAAGACGAGCACCTCGACCGCCTGGATCAACGCCAGCACCGTGAACCCCAGCATGTAACCGAGGACTATCTCGCCGCGGCGCAGGGGGCTCGCCATCAGACGCTCCAGCGTGCCCTGCGAACGCTCGTTGAGGAACGACACGATGGTCACGACAAAGACCAGGAAAAAGACGATCAGCCCGATGAAAGCGGCGCCAAAGTAGTCGAGGGTGTCGAAGCCCGGACCGCCGTACAGGTAGGTCACGCGAGGCTGCACGTGCACGCCCTGTCCGGGCGCCTGCGTGGCGATCGTGATCAACGCCTCCTGCAGCGCCTGGAGCACGGGCGCCGTGGTGCCGGGTTGGGAACCTTCGAGGTGTACCTCGGGCGCGATGGTGCCGGCCTGAGCCTGGCTGCTGAAATCTGCGGGGAGGACGATGTACGCGGCAAGCGACCCATCCTTGAGCTTCGCCTCGCCGTCCGAGGCGCTGATCGCGGTGGTGGTGATAACGCTGGAGCGCGCGAGGGCCGAGGCGACGGTGGCGCCGATGGGGCCCTGGTCTTCGTTGGCGACCCCGACCGACGGTGAGGAAGCCGAGCCGCGGATCAGGTACCCGAGCAGGCCGAGGATGACGATCGGCGCGATGAAGAGAAGCGCAAGCGTGCGCCGGTCGCGCCTGAACTGCTGGAGCAAACGCTTCGTGATGGCCGAGATGCGGTGGCCGCTCATGACCGGCTCCCAGCGCCCGCGAGCTTGAGAAAGGCGTCTTCGAGGGTTGGCGTGCCGGCGGTGGCCCGTATGTCGTCCGGCGTCCCTTCCGCGAGCAGCTTTCCGTACTGGATCAAGCCCAGCCGCTGGCAGCGCTCGGCCTCGTCCATGACGTGGCTCGAGACGATGATCGTGGTGCCGTTCTCGGCCATCTGCCGGAAGTCCTCCCACAGCTCAACGCGCAGCTGGGGGTCGACGCCGACGGTCGGCTCATCGAGGAGCAGAAGCTGCGGCCTGTGCACCAGCGCGCACGCCAGCGAGCAGCGCTGCCTCATGCCGCCGCTCAGCGTGGAGACCACTGAGCCCCGCCGGTCGTAGAGGCGGACCAGCTCGAGCGCCTCCTTCACTCCGTCTTCGACGCCGTTGATGGCCGCGAAGAATCGAACGTTCTCCTCGACCGACAGTCCCGGATACAGCGCCGCCATCTGCGTCATGTACCCGACGTGGCGCAGCACACCGACATCGGGCATGCGGTGCGAGAGAACCGTCACGGTGCCTGCATGAGCCTCGAGCAAACCGACGAGCAGGCGGATCAGGGTCGTCTTGCCTGCGCCGTTGGGCCCGAGCAGCCCATAGATCTCGCCGCGTCTCACCTGCAGCGACACGCCGTCGAGGGCCGTCACCGCCCCGAACGATTTGGAGACGTTCTGCACGTCGACCGCCAGGGATTCGTTCACAGCGCGTCGCCCTCCTCGCGCGCCATCGCGCGCAGCCAGATGTCCGCCAGCAATGTCACGGCACGTTCGCCGTCGAGCACCATGCCTAGGATCTTCTCGGCGAGGGGCCTGGTCATCAGGTGGAAGAAGATCGGACCGACGAAGGACTGCAGGGCGAGCAAGGGGTCCATGCGCCGGATCCGTCCCGCTTCCATCTGCGCGGTCAGGTACAGGGCGAGAGAGCCGACGAGGGTGCGGATCGCGTCCTGCGCGGCCTCCGCCGTATCCGGGGCCATCGAGCCGACCTCGAAGAACAGGGTTCGCAGCATGCCGAGGCGGTTCTCGCCCTCGCCGTAGAAAGTGCGGAACACGGTGCGGGCGATCTCCGGCATGACCACCGCGGGTGGCTCGTCCCGCATCGCGGCGATCACCGCCAAGACCGGGTCGAGCGGCGAGTAGGCGTGCACGAGGCTCGTGAAGAGCGCGGCCTTGCCGGGGAAGAGGCGGTAGAGGGTGGCTCGTGAGACGTCTGCCAGGGCCGCCAGCTCGTCCATCGACAGATCGGAAAGCCCGCGGGCGCCGACGAGCTTTAAAGCGGCGTCCAGGATG
>DAIPXW010000194.1:0-4996 GCA_036783075.1 Candidatus Dormiibacterota bacterium
GACGGTGTTCGGGCACGAGGTCGTGGCCGACGTCGTCGAGGTGGGGCCCGCGGTCACGACGCTCGAGGTGGGCCAGCGGGTCGTCCTCAACCCGTGGCTCTCGTGCGGGCCGCGGGGCATCGACCCGCCGTGCCCGCGGTGCGCCGAAGGGCGGCCGGGCCTCTGCTACAACGTCACCGCGGGCACGATCGAGGTCGGCCTGCAGACCGGCTACTGCGCGGACACAGGCGGCGGGTGGGGCGAGACGTTGGTCGCGCATCCAAGTCAGCTGCACCAGGTGCCGGCGACCATGTCCGACGAGGCGGCCGTCCTCATCGAGCCGTTCGCGTGCTGCGTACACGCCGCGCTGCGGGGAGGCGCGGGCAAGGACGACATCGTCGTCGTCTCCGGCGCGGGCACGATCGGCCTGCTCACGGTCGCGGCGGTCAAGCTGTTCACACCGCCGAAGCGGTTGATCGCGATCGCCAAGCACGCGACGCAGCGCGACCTCGCGCGCAAGCTCGGCGCGGACCAGGTCATCACGCCCGGCGAGGTCTTCCAGCGCATTCGCTTCGCCACGGGCGCGCGCCGGTTGGACGGTATGAACCGCTCGCTGCTGCTCGGCGGGGCCGACGTGACGTTCGAGTGCGTTGGACGCGCGGACACCCTCAACGACGCGGTGAGGTACACGCGCGAGGGTGGCACGGTGATCGCGGTCGGCATGCCCGGGGAGGAGAAGGTCGACTGGGCGCCGATCTGGCAGCGCGAGCTGACGGTGATGGGGGCTTACGCGTACGGCGCGGAGCCGAAGAGGAAGGGGAAGCGCACGTTCGAGCTCGCCCTGGAGGCCGCGCCGGAGCTACACCTGGAGGAGCTCACGGGTCCGCTGTTCGGCCTCGGCGAATACCGCGACGCGATCGCGTACGCGATGAGCGCGGGGCGGCTGGGCGCCGTGAAGGTCGCTTTCGATCTGCGAGGATTGAGAGCCTGATGCCCCGACCGGGAGCAGTAATCGAGGTCGATCGCAGCACCCCGCCCGTGCTCTTCCATTACGGCGAGGGCGTGCGGCTCGAGAGGCTGCCGCTCGGCTCGCGCATCGTGTACCCGCCCGACCCCCTGGACCCGATCGCGCATCCCGAGCGTGCGATCAAGCGGGCGCTCGCCAAACCACTCGACGACGACCCTCTCAAATCGCTGCTCCGGCGCGGGATGAAGCTGACGATCGCATTCGACGACCTGTCGCTGCCCCTGCCGCCGATGGCCGCACCGGACGTGCGTCAGCTCGTGATGGAAGAGGTCATCGACATGGCGGCCGAGGCGGGCGTCGACGACATCCACCTCATCGCCGCGCTCGGCCTGCACCGGCGAATGACGGAGGACGAGATCCGTCACATCGTGGGCGAGCGGATCTTCAGCACGTTCTGGCCGGAAAGGCTGTACCAGCACGACGGCGAGGACCCCGAGCTCAACGTGTACATCGGCAAGACGGCCCAGGGCGAGGAGGTGACGCTCCACAAGCGCGCCGTCGAATCCGACCTTGTGGTTTACGTCAACCTGACGCTGGTCCCGATGGATGGCGGGCACAAGTCGATGTCGACCGGACTTGCCTCATACCGCGGCATCCGCGCGCACCACAACGTGAAGACGCTGTTGGGGTCGCGCTCATACATGAACCCGCCGGACTCCGCGCTGCACCACTCTTGCATCCGACAGGGGCAGCTCATCGAGGACACGGTGCGCGTGTTTCACATCGAGACGACGGTCAACAACCACGCTTTCCCCTCGATCGCCAACTTCATGCAGAAGCGTGAGACGGACTGGTCTGCGCAGGACCAGGCGATGTTCCTCGCCATGAAGCAGATGACCGACCTGGCGCCGCCGGCGTTCAAACGCAACATCTTCCACGCGATGCGGGCGCCGTACGGCTTGACCGGGGTCCACGCGGGGCAGGTCGACGCGGTCCACGACAAGACGCTGGAGGCGGTGCGCAACCAGCTCAGCGTGCGAGTGGAGGGTCAGACGGACATCGTCACGCTGGGCGTGCCGTATCTCGGCCCATACAACGTGAACTCGCCGATGAACCCGGTCCTCGTGGTGTGCATGGGCATCGGGTACCTGTTCAACTTCTATCGCAACAAGCCAGTGCTTAGAAAGGGCGGCGTGCTCATTCTCACGCACCCGTGTCGCTACGAGTTCGACGCCGTGCAGCACCCGAGCTACATCGACTTCTACGACGAGGTTCTCGCCGACACCACGGACCCCGCCGAGATCGAGAGCAAATACGAGCTGCGTTTCGCCGAAGACCCGTGGTTCCGGCAGCTGTACCGGAAGTCACACGCGTACCACGGGGTGCACCCTTTCTACGCCTGGTACTGGGCGGCGCATGCGATGGAGCACGCGGGCGACATCATCATCGTGGGCGGCGAGCGCGAGGTCGTGCACCGGCTCGGGTTCAAAGCCGCCACCACGCTCGACGACGCGTTCGAGATGGCCGAGCAGACCGTCGGCCGTCACCCGAGCATCACCCACCTCCGAATGCCGCCGATCATGCTCTGCGACGTAGAAGCGTGACCTGGTATTCGGCCACGGGGCCCCTCACGAGGCTCGCCGACCTTGCGGGGGGAGTCGCGGACGATGTCTCGCGGGTGCGGAAAGGCTGGTACTGGAACTCTCCGCGGCCGCGCACCTGGCCCGAGCTCGGGGCCGTGGTCCCAGCGCGCGCGAGCGACCTGGGCTGGGCGCGGCAGGAGCCCGTACGCTCCATCCGCTGGCTCATCCAGCACGGACTTCTTCTCCCGTTCACCGAGGCGATGGCCCATCCGAAGGTCGAGGGCCGCGAGTGGGTGCGTGAGCTCGAGCGGCCAGTGATCTTCGCCGCGAACCACTCGAGCCACGCCGACACGTCTCTCATCCTGCACGCGCTCACCGACCGGGCTCGCGACCGCACCGTCGTCGCCGCCGCGGCCGACTACTGGTTCAAGCGCCCGCTGCTCGGCAACATAGTCAGCCTCTTCCTCAACACCTTTCCGTTCTCGCGCACCGGCGGGGCCCAGGCCCAGCTGCACAGCTCGAGCCAGCTGCTCAAGTCGGGCTGGAACCTCGTGCTGTTCCCGGAGGGGAGCCGGTCACCGGACGGCCGAATCCAGGAGTTCAAGCCCGGCGTCGGCCACCTCGCCAACGAGACGGGCACGCCGGTCGTCCCCATGCACATCCGCGGCGCCTACCAGATCATGCCCCGAGGCCAGCAGCTCCCGCTTCCGGGCCCGATCCGGGTGCGCATCGGAAAGCCGATGTCGCCAAACCCCAAGGAGGGCTCGCGCGAGTTCACCGCCAGGGTCGAGAAGGCGGTCCGGACGCTGGCGGCCGAACCCCGCCAGCCCGACGTCCAGGGATCGTGGATCGAGCGCTGGAACGCCTCCAGACCGCGCGAGCTGAAGTACGAGGACTAGGCGCGCGCCTCGTCGATCACGAACACCGGGTGGTCCGGCGCAATGCGCAAAAGCTCCTGGTCCGACGAGGTGGCGCTCACCCCGCCGAAGAACATGCCGACCTCGAACTGCCAGCGCTTGAGGTAATCACGCAGGATCGGCACCTTCTTGTCGTCGGGGATCTCCTTCACCGTGAACGGTTGCGCGCGGCGACCGAGCAGCAGCTCGCCACCGCCCGAGACGCGGATGTTGCGCGCCCACTGCGTGTGACCCCTCGGCGCGACGAGGTACTGACGGCCGCCGTGCGACAACAGGTTCACCGGGGTCATGTGCCAGTCGCCCGACGTGCGCCCGCGCACGCGCAGGACGCGTGACCCCCACACGCTGACACCGAGTCGCGTCAGCACCGCGACAGTCGGATTGAAGACGTTCTTGGTGAACCAGTCGGGTCTCTGGTAGTGGGCCATCCGGCATTACGATACCGAGGCTGTGACCTACTCGATAGTCGCGCGTGACGCCAAGACCGGCGAGCTGGGCGTCGCCGTCCAGTCGCACTACTTCCAGGTCGGGCCCGTGGTGCCGTGGGCGGTCTCGGGCGTCGGAGCGGTTGCCACCCAGTCGCAGGTGAACGTGAGCTACGGCCCTCTGGGCCTGGAGCTCCTGCGCGCCGGATACACGGCGGAGCAAGCGTTGAAAGCGCTCACGTCAGGGGATTCGCAGCCCGAGGTCAGGCAGGCGGCCATCGTCGACGCCGCCGGCAACGTGGCCGCGCACACCGGCGCCATGTGCATCCCCGCGGCCGGTCACCGCACAGGTGACGGGTTCAGCTGCCAGGCCAACCTGATGGAGAAGGACACGGTCTGGGACGCGATGGCGGAGGCGTACACGGCGACAGACGCTCCGCTGGCGGAGCGGATGATGGCTGCACTCGAAGCGGCCGAGGCCCAAGGCGGGGACATCCGGGGCCGGCAATCGGCCGCGATGCTGGTCGTCGCCGGCACGCCGACCGGGCGCTCGTGGGAGGACCGCGTCATCGACCTGCGAGTCGAGGACGCGCAGGACCCGCTCGCCGAGCTGCGCCGCCTGCTCCGCGTCAAGCGCGCGTACATGGCGATGGGCGAGGCGGACGACTTCGAAGAGTCCGGTGACATCACCGGCGCAACGACGAAGGTGCAGAAAGCGATCGGGCTTGCGCCTGAGATGGTGGAGATCCGTTTCTGGGGCGGGCTCGCGATGGCCGAGGCGGGGATGCTGGAGGAAGGATGCGAGCTCATCGCGGTCGCCGTGCGCAAAGATCCGCGCTGGTTGGAGACGATCCACAGGCTCGTGCAGGTCGACCGCGTGAAGCCCGAGGTGGCCTCCGCGATCGACGCCCGTCTCGCGGCGAGTGCCCGGCGCCTCTAGACTTCACGAGTCTTGGGAAAGTTCAAGAGTCAGCGCAGGGGTCCGCGAAAGCCGCCGAAGGTGAAGGCGGACAAGGACGATGGCGGCCAGAAAGAAGCCGCGGTCGTCATGGACGCGGTCGTCGCCCAGGCGCTGCCCAACGCCATGCTCGAGGTCGAGATCGAAGGCGGCCACAAGCTCATCGC
>DAIPXW010000195.1:0-4947 GCA_036783075.1 Candidatus Dormiibacterota bacterium
CGAGGGGTGGAACGGACTCGGCTTCCTTGAAGGCCGCGCGGTTGTCGTCGTCGACCCGGAAGTAGAGCGTGTTGTCCCTCACCATCCCGAGCATGAACCCGTCGCAGAACACGCCGGTCTTGCCGAACATGCGCCGCATGGCGATGCGACCGAGTGGCGCGAGCTGATCGCGCAAGAACTCGGCAAAGCGGTCGCTGGCGACCATCCTCAATCCTCGGCGAGTCTAAGTTCGCGAATACGATAATGTCATCGCTTCCGGAGCGCTTTCGACGGTTGAGCAGTGCACTGTGCGTAGGGGGAAGGTGCTCCGCGTCTTGTAGAAACGATCCGCGCGCGGCTTCGGTCCAGACAACTCTTCACCGAAGCGACTCGAGCAACGCCTTCGCGCCTTGCAGAACCGGCGTGTCGAGACCTTCAGTGAACCAATTGTAGATCGGCGCCAGCAGATCGCTGGCCGCACCGCGTTTGCCCTGGTCGCGCCAGAGGCGCGCAAGGCTGGTGGCGGCACGCAGCTCGAATATTCTCGCGCTCTGGCGTTTCGCGACGGCGAGCGCCTTTTCATAGCTTTGCTCCGCGGCCGCTTGATCGCCTGTTGCAGCGAGCAACTCGCCACGGACACGATGCAACTCGGCCTCGCTGAACCGCTCGTCGGTTTTCTCCATGATCTGCGCGGCGTCCGCGGCGTACCCCAGCCCCTTGACCGGATTCCCGAGCCTGGCCTGGGCCTCGGCGAGCAATGTGAGCGCCCATGGGGTGTGCACGACGCCACCGGTATCACGCGCCAGCGAAAGCCCGCGCGTGAGCAGGGGGAGGCCTTCGTCTCCCTGGCCGAGCGCACTCAACGACCACCCGCGGCATACCAGCGCCCAGCCGAGCCAAAACGGAAAACCGTGTTCGTTCGACAGAGCTATGGCCTCGTCCGCGTGCCGTTGCAGCGCATGAACCGAACCGCTGACCCACTCGGTCCAAGACGCCCAGAACAACACGTCGACGCGTGTGAGCGCGTGCCCAAGCCGGCGGGACTCCGACACCGCCTCCGCCACCCGCGACCGTGCCTGGTCGATGTACCCCAAGATCGCCAATGTCGTTGCGAGGTGGACGAGGGTCCCGGCGTATTGCCCCGCCACATTGAGCGCGCGATGTGCCGGGTCGCTCAAGCCAAGAGACTGTTCGAAACGGGCGTGGGCGGCCGTGATCTCCCCGAGGAAGAAGCAACTGAGCCCGTCGGAGAAATTCCCCAGCAGCCGCGCGGTCTCATCGCCTCGGGCCTTGCCGAATTCCTCCATCTCCTTGGCCAGCGACAGCGCCAGCTTGTGCTCGGCGCGGGCCAGGTGGAAATTCCATTGTGAACCGAGCAGTGGAAGGACATAGTCGGATCGATCAAGCTGCTTGGCGAGCGCTCGCGCCCGCACGATGGTCTCGGCCACGGCCGGGGCCGAATACCCGCTCGTCGCGATCAGAGCCTGGCTCAGCGCAATCTGCAGGTCGAGTTCCTGCTGGGTACGGCAGGGGTCCTCAGGCAGGCTCGACAGCAGGTCCAGTCCCTTCCGCAACTGCGACACCGCTTCCGTCGTCGCCGAGCGCGCCGTGGACTGCCGGCCAGCCTTCAGCCAGTAGCCCACGGCCTTCTCGTCGAGCCCCGCTCGGGTGCAATGCTGCGCCAGGATGGCCGGCTCAGCCGCCACGCTCTCGGAGAACCGGCTCTCGAGCGTCGCGGCAATGCGGGCATGCAACTGCTGCCGCCGCCGCCGCAGCAACGTGCTGTAGGCGGCGTCCTGCACCAGCGCGTGTTTGAACGTGTACTCGGCGTCGGGCGGGGTCCCCTCCCTGAAGATCAGCTCGGCCTGCACCAGCTGCTCCAGCGTGTCATCGAGTTGACGCTGTGGCACCTGCGCCACGGCGCTGATCAGCTCGTGTGAGAACGACCGGCCGAGCGCCGCTCCGATCTGCGCGATCTCGCGGCTCGTGGCCAGCCGATCGAGCCGGGCGAGCAACGAGGCCTGGAGTGACGTGGGGATCGCGAACGGCGCCACCGGGCCCGTCGCTGCGTAATGGCCATCCGCTTCCTCGACCAGACCACTCTCGACAACCGATTTCGTCAACTCCTCTATGAAGAGCGGCACGCCATCGGTGCGATCGACAATATGGTCCGCGATTTCCTGGGGCAGCGCCTTGCCGCCGGTGAGATGGACGATCATCTCGGCGCGCTGGCGTGGCGGCAGGCGGTCGAGATTGAGCATGGTAACGTGAGATCGCCCGAGCCAAGGCGGCGTGAACTCCGGGCGGAAGGTAAGGATCATCATCACCCGCAGCGTGGAGACCCGGTCGATGAAGAGGTCCAGGGACTCGCGTGTCGTGGGATCGCTCCAGTGCAGGTCCTCCCACACCATCAGCACCGGTTGACGCGCCGCCAGTCCCTCGAGCTGCGCCAATTGCGCGCGAAGCGTTTTCTCCTTCCGCTTCTGCGGCGTCAGGTTCACGGGCGGATAGCGGTCGCCCATCGGGATCGACAGCAGGCCCGCCAGCAGCGGCACGACCTCACTGACGTCGTTGGCCCCTTGGGCCAGGACGGCCTCCAGCTTGGCGAGCCGTTGCTCGGCCGTATCCTCGCGCCGGAAGCCGGCCGCCCGCTCGAGCTGGGTGATGCTTGGATAAAGCGCACTGTCCTGATGATGCGGGGAGCAGAAATAGCGTAGCCGGGTGTAGGGCCCGCTGCCGAGCCGTTCCACGATCGTCTCGGCGATGCGCGACTTGCCGATACCGGGCTCGCCCGCGATCAGCACCGCACAGCCGTCACCACTTTTCGCCTGTTCCCAGCGCCGCATCAGCAGCTCGATTTCCGCATCGCGGCCGACGAGCGGCGTGCTCGCCGTGCGCAGCGCCTTGAACCGGCTCTCGACCATGCTCCGGCGCACCACCTCGTAGGCTTGCACCCGGTTGGCGAAGCCCTTCGCTTCGATGCCGCCGAGGTCGCGGTACTCAAACAGACCGCCGAGCAAACGGTGGGTCGTTTGATCGATGGCGACGGTACCCGCCGTCGCCTCGGCCTGCAGACGCGCCGCGAGATTCGGCGTCTCGCCGACGACCGTCTGCTCCTGGGCGGCACCCGATCCGATCAGGTCACCGACGACAACGAGCCCGGTGGCGATGCCGACGCGGCTTTGCAGGGGCGCGCTGGTCGTGAGCCCGGCGACACGGGCGATGAGCTCCAGCGCCGCCCGTACCGCCCGCTCCGCGTCATCCTCGTGGGCCTGCGGATAGCCGAAGAAGACGAGCACGCCGTCGCCCATATACTTCGCGACGAACCCGCCGAAGCGCTGGACGGTTTCGGCGACGCACTCTTGGTAGCTTGAGATGACCTCGCGCAAGTCCTCGGGATCCATACGCGCGGAAAGGGCTGTCGAACCGACGAGGTCCGAGAACATCACGGTGACCTGACGGCGTTCGGCAGTGTCCTGAGCGGGCTTAGGAAGTGTCGAGGGAGCTGCGGGCGGCGGCGCGTTCGCCGTCCTTTCCGCACGCAGAGCAGCGATGGCATCCAGCAGCACGCGGCGATGGCCGAGAGCCTTGACGCCAAGCTCCTTGAGGTCCTCCGCCGTCAGCCTCGGCAGAACCTTCTCGTCGATCTCGTTCTCGCGGAACGCGGCCTCATACCGTTCGAGACCAAGGCCCCGCAGCCATTCTCGGACGTCCATGGTGGCGCCGCATGCTTAGCCGGGCGGGATGATCCCTCTGACGAAACAGCGTGTCCAGGGCAGGCGTCGGCCCGCCGCACGGCACGCCCCGTCGCTGGGGTCCCGGCGAGGACTTACCCAAAAGGGGTTTGGAGGATCGCTGACGGAATTGATGGCAGAAATGGAAACCGCCGCAATCGCTGCCACAGGCGCGCGCGGTTTGTCCAGTCAGTTGCAGAGTTCGTTCGCCGCCGGCTCGCGCATGCACGGCGGAAGCGATGAGGCGTTGATGCCCGCGCCGCCGCTTGCCGCGGACCCTCCGCCTCCTGTGGACCCGCCGGTCGATGCGGATCCGCTGGTCGACGCGGTTCCGGCGGCTGACCCGTACCCATTCGTGTTCGGACCGACAGGCACGTTGCAGAACGTAGCGGTCATTTCCTCGATGCAGAAAGTTCCAGTCGTCGGCGCTTGTGACGGCGCCGGCTGGCCGCTTTGACTCCCCGACTGCGGGGTGTTCGGCGCAGCAATTCGCTCTTGGGCGTTCGACGTGCCGACTTGCGCCGAGACCGGCGACACTGCCGGGAACACGATAGCGATCACCGCAACAACCATTGCGACTTTCTTCATATGCGCCGCCATTTGCTTCATGGAGTCCGTTCCGTCATGGACGTCGTTTCTTCACGGACGCCAATTGTCTTCATAGTGCCCTGCCCGTCGCCGCTACCTAGGGAACATGGGAGGAGCCGGAACACACGTTGTCGGGGGAAATTTTCTCCAGGCGCCGATGTCGGGGGAACAAGATCGGCGCGAGGGTGTCCCGGACTCCCACAGCTTAAAAGCGGCACAGACGGACTCGTTCCTGCCATGCGACTGAAAAGTCCCGTCTGGAAGAGCGCAACACATGAACATCACGTAAGAGGTCGCGTGCAAACAGCTCGTTTCTGCCATTGATGAAGCGATGGCTAATATCGATCACCAAATTGTCATCAGGGCGCCGCAGCCGCCGGACCGCCGGCCAGAAAATGCCTCACAAGCAGCCGCCCAGTCACCTACCATATATCGCTGGAACCTGTGAAAAGCATCGACGCCGCCTGAACCGCCCGAACCCGTGAGAAAGCAAGCACGGCTGGCACCGCGCCTTCCGGCCCTCAATCCAAGCCCCCAGCGCTCTTCTCGGTTGTCGCGCGCATTCATGTTGCGTTCATCGACAAGCCTTAAGGTCACCATGGTTGCTGGCCGCAAAACGGGGATGGCAGCAATGGGGAAGGCGAGC
>DAIPXW010000196.1:0-4939 GCA_036783075.1 Candidatus Dormiibacterota bacterium
TTGCACGTCCAGATGAAACGCGCGGCTTTATCCGAAGAGTCCGGGAACAGCACTCCGCCCTTGTGCCGGGATTGGTTCGCGACGATGCCGACCGGGCGGCCGCCGAGTCGCGCGTAGCCGGTCACCAGCTCCCGCGCCCACAGCTTCTTCACCTCCAGCCAGCTGTCGGCGTCGACTAGCGCCTTGATGAGCTCGACCATGTTGAAAGCGACCCTCTGGCTGGTGGGCACGATGTCGGCGATGCTCTTGCCCGGAGCGGGCGGGCAGGATGCGGCCATCGGCGGCTTCTCGGTCCAGTGGCTCGGGAAATAGGAGAGGTATTGCTTGGCGACCGCGAGCGCCTCGTCCTCGTTGGCGCACAGGAAGTCGCCGAGGCCGCTCACGCGAGCGTGCATCTCAGCCCCACCCATCTCCTCCATGGTCACCTTCTCGCCGGTGGCCATCTCCGACATGCGCGGCGACCCGATGTAAGCGGTGGCGTTGCCCTCGACCATGATGCAGACGTCGCACAGCGCGGGCTGGTACGCGGTGCCGGCGGGTGACGGCCCGAGCAGCACGCACACCTGTGGCACCACGCCTGAAAGCTGGATCTGGTTGTAGAAGATGTTGCCCCACGCCTTGCGGCCCGCATAGCTCGCGCGCTGTTCGTCGATACGCGCGCCCGCGGAGTCGACGAGGTAAAGCAGGGCGCTCTTGGTGCGGCCGGCCAGCTCCTGCATGGCCGTCATCTTCTGGAAGGTACGCAGACCCCATGTGCCGGCCTTGACCGTCATGTCGTTGGCGATCACGCAGACCGGCCGGCCGCCGATGTGGCCCACGACGGTGACGACGCCGTCGGCCGGCAGGTTTCCGTCCACGTGGCGCGCGAGCAGGCCGTCCTCGAACGACCAGCCGGGGTCCATGATCCGATCCAGCCGCTCGCGGACGAAGAGCTTGTTCTGCTCTCGAAGCTTGGCGTGGTACTTGGGCTCGCCCCCGGCCCTCGCGACGTCGATCCGTTTCCGCAGGTCGTCGTCGGGAGTTTCGGGAGCTTTCGGCTTGGGGTCGGCGCTCATTCGGGCACCTCCATCCGGAGTAGAGCCGTGCTGAAGGCTTTGCCTGTGACGTCGTAACGCAGGGTCTTGGTCGCCCCGCCGCCAAGAGCGTTGTGGAGGAGCAGGTTGAAGCCGTTGATGTTCGGCATCGGAAAGACCTCGACCTCACCGCGCACCCAATCGCCAAAGTGCGCCTTGAGGCGTTCGGGAGTCAAGGCCTTCAGCAGGCGTTTGTAGGCGGTGTCGTCCAGGGCCAGGACTCCGACGTTGACCACGTCGCCCTTGTCCCCGGAGCGCGCGTAGGCGATGTCCTTTATCTGCACCTGATCACGCTCCAGACGAACGAACGAACGTTCACTTTGCTTCACAGGAGTCTAGCGTATGCTGCGGGATCGGAAACCGCTCAACCAGCGGAATTGACCAGGAGAAACGCACACGGCCAACACCCCCCTCCCGGCGATCGCGTCCGGACCCGCCGAGGCGGCCCATTCGGGCATCCGCGAGGTGGTCGACCTGGCGCTGGCCACCCCTGGCTGCATCCGGCTCGAGGTGGGCGAGCCCAACTTCCCCACTCCAGCCCACATTGTGGAAGCCGCCATCGAGTTCACGCGCAAGGGCCAGGTCAAGTACACGGCCACCGCGGGCATGCTGAGCCTGCGCGAGAGGCTGGTCGCCAAGCTCGCCAGGGTCAACGGCATCAAGGCCGACGTCAACAACATCAACTGCTCGGTGGGTGGTGTCGGGGGCATCGCGGGGGCTGTCGCGGCGCTCGTGGAGCCCGGAGACGAGGTCCTCGTCCCCGACCCGGCGTGGCCCAACTACCGCCTGATGCTGGCCTGGGCCCACGGCATCCTCGTGCCGTACGCCTGCTCGCCGGAAAACCAGTTTCTGCCGGACCCCGGCGCCATCGAGCGCCAGATCACGCCGCGCACGAAGCTGATCATCGTCAACAGCCCTTGCAACCCGACCGGGGCGGTCTTCCCGCGCGACCTCCTCGAGAAGCTCGTAGACGTCGCGGTCCGGCACAACATCTACCTGCTTTCCGACGAGTGCTACGACGAGGTCATCCTCGACGGAGAGCACATCAGCCCGGCCTCCTTCTGCACCGATGGCCGCGTGATCTCGGCCTTCACCTTCTCGAAGACATACGCGATGACGGGGTGGCGCGTCGGGTACGTGGTCGCCAACGACGAGGTCTCGGACAGCATCACGAAAGTGCTCGAGTCCAACTCGTCGTGCGTGCCGGCCGTGTGCCAGAAAGCCGCGGAGGCGGCGCTCGACGGTCCTCGCGAGCCGCTGCGGGAGATGGTCGACGCCTACCGCAACCGGCGCGACCTGTGCGTCGGACTTCTGGAGGAGGCGGGCATGCTGATCAGCCGCCCGCGGGGCGCTTTTTACATCATGGCCGACGTCACCCGTTCCGGCATGGACTCGCGGGAGTTCGCTTTCGACCTGGTCAAGTCCAAGAAGGTCGCGGTGGCGCCCGGGACCGCCTTTGGCGAGTCCGCGCGCGGCGCGGTGCGGATCAGCCTTGCGAGCTCGCCCGAGGACCTGTCGCAAGGGATCGCCGCGATGATCGAGAGGGTGGAAGAGCTCTCCTAGCGGAGCAGCATCCCACCGTCGACCACGAGCGCCGCCCCGGTTATGTACGACGCATCGGGACCGGCCAGGAACAGCACCGCTTTCGCCACCTCCTCGTACGTCCCCTGCCGTCCGAGCGGAACCCGCGCCGCCGCGCCCGCGGCGCGCGCAGCCTGCTGCTCATCGGTCAGCTCGCGCCGGCGGTCGGTCATCACTCTCTCCATGAAACCCGGGCACACGCAGTTCGCGCGGATCCCGTCGGCCGCAAAGTCGAGCGCGAGCGTCGCGGTCAACGAGATCATCGCCGCCTTGGACACGCTGTAGGCCGCCTCGTCCGCCCCCGGCCTGATCCCGGCCACGGATGCGGTGTTGACGATCGCCCCACCGCCCCCTTCCCGCATGAGGGGAATCGCAGCACGCGACATCAGGAACGCCGACTTCACGTTCACGTCGATGACTCGAGCCCAGTCGTCGATGCCGGTCTCGAGCACCGATCTCGCGCGGAGGGGGTCGATTCCGGCGTTGTTGAATAGGATGTCCAGGCGGCCGAACGCCGACCCTGCGACGTCGACGGCCGCTTCGGCGACGTCAGGGTGGGACACGTCGCCCTGCAGGCTCTGCGCCTCCGCGCCCGCCTCGGCCAGCGCCGAGGCCGCCTCCTCCAGGGTCGGGCCATCCCAGTCCACCAGGATCAGCCGTGCCCCGCCCGCAGCCAGCTGGCGCGCCACCTCCAGGCCGAGCCCCGAAGCAGCGCCCGTGATCAGCGCGGCCTTCCCATGGAAGCTCATGTTTGCACCAGGTGCGCGCCGGGCGTCAAAGGATCGCGCGCAGAAAGGCCTGGGTCCGCTCGCTCTGCGGGCTCTTGATCATGTCGCGCGCCGGTCCCTCTTCGACTATGACCCCCTCGTCCATGAACATGAGCCGGTCTCCGACCTCCCGCGCGAACCCCATCTCGTGCGTGACCACGATCATCGTCATGCCCTCGAGGGCAAGCTTCTTGATCTCCTCCAGGATTCCGCCGATCAGCTCCGGGTCGAGCGCGGACGTCACCTCGTCGAACAGCATCAGCTGGGGTTTCATCGCCAGGGCGCGGGCGATCGCGACGCGCTGCTTCTGACCGCCGGAGAGCTGGCTGGGGTATGACTTCGCCTTGGCGCCGAGACCCACTCGCTCGAGCTCGGCCAAAGCGCGCTCGCGGGCCTGCTTGGGCGGCACGTTCAGCGCTCTCGTGAGGCCGAGGGTCACGTTCTGCTGCACGGTCATGTGCGGGAACAGGTTGAAGTGCTGGAAGACCATCCCGATCCGCGTCCGCAACAGGTTCAGCTCCCGCTCGTAACGCATACGTCTCAGCGGGTGGATCCTCGGGATGTCGTCTTTGGACCAGCTCCTCCCGAGAAAGATCACGGTGCCGGTCTCGGGGGGCGAGACGAAGTTGATGCACCTCAAGAGCGTGCTCTTGCCCGAACCCGACGGGCCGATGACCACCAGCACCTCACCGCGGGTGACCTCGAGGTTGATGTCCTTCAGCACATGCTGGTTGCGCAGGGTCCCGCGGTGATACCACTTGTTGACCCCCTCAAGCCGGAGGATGGTCTTGCTCGTGGATTCGGACACGGCGGTCGGATCGAGCTCGGTCCCCACCATTCGCCTCGCTGGCATTCTAGCCGCCACCCGGCAAACCGTCGTACAAGCGTTAGTTCTACGCCTGCGGCTAAGCTGGCGCGCGTGGACGCCATCGCCTTGCTGGCACAACAGCTCGACACCGCCAACCTGCGCCTTCACCACTCCGCCCGTGATCTCACGCCGAAGGAGCTGACCGCACGCCCGCTGACAGGGGTCAACCCGATCGGCTTCATCCTCTGGCACATGACGCGCAGCCAGGACTGGGCGGTGAACACCGCTATCCGCAACGTCCCCGAGGTGATCAAGCGGCCACCGTGGCGCGGGTCTGCGATCGCCGTGCCGGGCATCGGCACGGGTTTCGACCTGGACGAGGCGGCTGCGGTGGCCGGTCGCATCGACCTGGCGTTACTGCTCGACTACGCCGACGCCGTCCACTCCGAAGCGGTCGGATGGCTCAGGACTCTGGACGAAGGCGCCCTTGACGAGATCCCGGACGCGGCGGCGCACGACGCGCGGCATCCCGAGTACCAGACGCCCGGGTTTCGCGCGGAGATGGACGGCGGGCCTGAGCACGACGACGCGCAAGGACGAAAGGGCGGCCTGCCGGTGTGGGTCTTCCTCACCTCGGTTTCGGTGACACATCTCCACCGTCATCTCGGCGAGGTGGACCTGGTGAAAGACCTGATCAGGCGACCTCTGAG